>NZ_JBFUEB010000110.1:0-19464 GCF_056404395.1 Rhizobacter sp. P2_D12
TGGGCCAGCAGCTCGCGCGGGCTGAAGGGCTTGACGAGGAAATCGTCGGCCGCGAGCTCGAGCAGCAGCACACGGTCCATCTCGTCGCTGCTGCCGCTGATCATCACGATCGGCAGCGCGGGGAAGCGCTCGCGCAGGCCGCGCGCCAGTGTCAGGCCGTGCTCGTCCTTCAGCCGCAGGTCGAGCAGCACCAGGTGGTGCGGCGCCGCGGCGAGCGCCGCGAACATCTGCGCACCGTCGCCGGCCATGCCGACGTCGAAGCCGGCCTGGGTCAGCGCGTCGTCCAGCGAAGCGCGCAGGTCGGGGTCGTCGTCGACGACGAGGACGCGCTGGCGGACGGGGGCAGGGGCGAGGGCAGGCATGCGCGCGAGTGTGCACCGGGGTGGGGTGTCCTCCAATCCCGGGCGTTCCCGGGTTGCCACCCGGGCTACTTGCTGCCGAACCGCGCTTCGCCCTGCTTGCGGAACTCCTTCGGCGTCATGCCCTTGATCTCCAGGAAGCGCCGGTTGAAGTTGGCCACGTTGTTGAACCCGGCGTCGTAGCAGACGTTGGTGATGTACCGGTCGGTCTCCATCAGCAGCTGGCAGGCGCGCGTCACGCGCAGCCGGTTCACGAAATCGGTGAAGGTGTTGCCGGTGGCGCGCCGGAAGTAGCGCGAGAACTGGCTCTCGCTCATGCCCACGCGCCGGCTCAGCTCGGCCATCGAGAACTGGTTGGCGCTGTTCTCGGTGATGTAGTCGACGATGGTGCTGATCTGCGCCAGCGAGGTGTCGTCGTCGAAGCTCTGCAGCGGCATGCTCGACAGCAGCCGGTAGTCGCTGCACTCCGACAGCTCGCCCAGGAACTCGAGGAACTCGGTGAAGCGCTTCAGCCCGTGCAGGCTGCGGATGCGCACCAGCCGCTCGCGCGCGCGGTCGCTCATGCCGAAGAACTCGATGCCGTGGCGCGCCCGCTCCAGCAGCGGCAGCACGTCGCGCAGGTCGGGGATCAGGTCGGTCGCGCGGCGCAGCGGCTCGTCGGAGAACTGCAGCACCACGTCGCGCAGCGGCACGCCCTCGGGCGGGATGTCGGTGGAGATCCAGTTGTGCGGCAGCCGCGGCCCGGTCAGCACCAGGTGGCCCGGCTCGAAATGCCCGATGTAGTCGCCGACGAACACCTTGCCGCGTGTCTCGATGATCAGGTGCAGCTCGTACTCTTCGTGGTAGTGCCAGCGCACCAGCGGGTTCGGCACGCCGTGCTCCAGGCAGCGCACGTAGCCGTAGGTGCCCTCGGGCTCGTAGCCGAGGTTGGAGTCGCGCACGAAGTCGTGCTCGAGTTCGGGGCTGCGGATGCGGTTCGTGTTCATGGGTCGCTCACGAGGGCGGATTCTCCACCCGCCGGCAACACCGCGGCAACGGCGATGTCTCAGCCACGGCCGTTCTCCGCCAGGAACTGCCTGACCTCGCCATGCGCCTGCTGCAGCGCCGCCACCAGCCGCGCGTCGCCGGCCAGCGGGCCCCACAGCAGCGGGTCGCAGCTGAACGCGGCCAGCGGATCGGCGTCGTCGAAGATCGCATGCGCGCTCGCCGCGTCCATGCCCTGGTCATGGTATTCGTAGCTCAGCTCGCCGCGGTGCCACAGCTTGAGGAACTCGAAGAACAGCGCCGGCAACCGGGCCACCTTCGCGATCGACGCGCCGCGCGCCAGGCACTCGCGGAAGGTCGGCCACAGGAAGCCCGAGATCTTCGCGTAGCCGTCCATCGCGACGCGCTGGTTGGTGTCGCGCAGGTACGGGTTGCCGAAGCGGTCGATGACCACGTCGCGGTAGGCCGCCAGGTCCAGCGGATACGGCTTCGTCGACGACTCCAGCGACGGGATCACGTCGTCGGTGACGTACTCGAAGGCCATGCGGCGGATCGCCGGATGCGCGACGTCCTCGTGGATGTACTGCAGGCCGAGCAGCGTGCCGGCCCACGCGAAGCAGCTGTGGCTCGCGTTCAGGATGCGGATCTTGGCCTCTTCGTAGGGCAGCACCGAGGCCACCATCTCGGCGCCGGCCTTCTCCCAGGCCGGGCGGCCGTTGATGAAGTGGTCCTCGATGACCCACTGGATGAAGCGCTCGCCCATCACCGGCGCGCCGTCGTCCAGGCCGGTCGCGGCCTTCACGCGCTGCGCGACCTCGGGCAGCGGGCGCGGCGTGATGCGGTCGACCATGTCGTTCGGCGAGCTGGTGTTCGCCTCGACCCAGGCACGCAGCGCACTGTCGCCGCGGCGCGCCAGGAAGTCGATGAAGCCGGCGCGGAAGCGCTCGCCGTTGCTGCGCAGGTTGTCGCAGTTCAGCAGCGTCACCGGGCCGGCGTTGCGCTGCCTGCGCTCGGCCAGGATCGCCGCCATCGCGCCGTAGATCGTGCTGCGCGTGGTGCCGGCCAGGTCGCTGGCCAGGTCGGCGAAGCTGTCGTCGAGCCGGTCGTGCTCGTCCAGGTAGTAGCCGGCCTCGGTGACGGTGAACGAGATGATGCGCGTGGCCGGGTCGGCGCCGATCGCCACCAGCCCGGCCAGGTCGGGCGTGTACGGCACGATGCGGCGGATCGCGGTGATGCGCTCGTAGAAGCGCTCGCCGGCCGGCGACACCGTCTCCAGCGTGTAGGCGCCGCCCTGTGCCTGCAGCGCGGCGACGGTGTCGGCCATGTCGGGGCGCAGGTTGCCGGCGGCGATCTGCCAGCCGGTGTCGCCCTGGTTGATCAGCTGCTGCAGGTAGACCGCCTGGTGCGCGCGGTGGAACGAGCCGAGGCCCAGGTGGAGGATGGTCAGTGGCGCGGTGTTGGAAGAGATGCTCATGGTGTCTAGGCGGCCTGCTGCAAGGCGCGCAGCGTCCGTCCCTGGGCGTCGAAGAGGTGGAGGGCGGTGGCATCGAAGACGATGCCGACGTTGTCGCCCGGCTTGAGCGTCGTGCGTTCGCCCTGGCGCGAGACCAGTGCGACGTCGTTGCCGACGCGGGTGTGGATCAGCGTGTCGGAGCCGAGCGATTCGATCAGCTCGACGCGCCCGGGGATGCCGGTGCCCGGCACGCCGACCCGCACGTACTCGGGCCGAACGCCGACCGAGCCGTCGGCCGGCAGGCGGGCGCCGGCCAGCCGCGTCAGCTCGGGCACGGCGGCGGTCGGCAGCACGTTCATCTGCGGCGTGCCGATGAACTGCGCGACGAACTGGTTGGCCGGGTGGTCGTACAGCTCGAGCGGCGAGCCCACCTGCTCGATCATGCCGTCGCGCAGCACCACCACGCGGTCGGCCAGCGTCATCGCCTCGACCTGGTCGTGCGTCACGTAGATGGTGGTGGCGCCCAGGTCGCGGTGCAGGTTGGCGATCTCGACGCGGGTCTGCCCGCGCAGTGCCGCGTCCAGGTTGGACAGCGGCTCGTCGAACAGGAACACCTTGGGCGCGCGCACGATGGCGCGGCCGATGGCCACCCGCTGGCGCTGGCCGCCCGACAGCTCCTTGGGCGTGCGCTGCAGGTACTGCGTGAGGTTCAGGATCTTCGCGGCGCGCTCGACCTTCTGCTGGCGCGTGGCCACGTCGACCTTGGCCAGCTTCAGCGCGAACGACATGTTGTCGAACACCGTCATGTGCGGGTACAGCGCGTACGACTGGAACACCATCGCGAGGTCGCGCTTGGCCGACGGCACGTGGGTGATGTCGCGCCCGTCCAGCTGCAGCGAGCCCTGCGTGGTCGATTCGAGCCCGGCGATCAGGCGCAGCAGCGTCGACTTGCCGCAGCCCGAGGGCCCGACGAAGACGACGAACTCGCCCTTCTCGATCTGCAGGTCGATGCCCTTGATGGTGCGCACCGGGCCGAATTCCTTGACGATGCCCTTGAGTTCAAGAAACGACATGTGGTTCTCCTTACTTGACGGCGCCGAAGGTCAGGCCTTGGACGAGTTGTTTTTGACTGAACCAGCCGAACACGATGATGGGCGCGATGGCCAGCAGCGAGGCCGCCGACAGCTTGGCCCAGAACAGGCCCTCGGGGCTGGAGTACGACGCGATCAGCGCGGCCAGCGTGCCGGCGTGGGCCGAGGTCAGGTTGAGCGACCAGAAGGCCTCGTTCCATGCCAGCACCAGGCACAGCAGGCCGGTGGACGCGATGCCGCCCATCGTCAGCGGCAGGATCACGTGGCGGAACTCGTCCCACACCGTCGCGCCGTCCAGCCGCACCGCCTCGAGGATGTCGTTGGGCACCTCCTTGAAGGCGCTGTAGAGCATCCACACCATGATCGGCAGGTTGGACAGCGTGAACACGATGATCAGCGCCGGCAGCGAATCCAGCATGCCGGTGGTCTGCGCCATCACGTACACCGGCACCAGCGCGCCCACCGCCGGCATCATCTTGGTCGACAGCATCCACATCAGGATGTCGCGCGTTCGCTTCGTGCGGAAGAAGGCCATCGAGTACGCCGCCGGCGCGGCGATCAGCAGGCCGAGGACGGTCGACACCAGGCTCGTGATCAGCGAGTTCTTCGCGTACAGCAGGTAGTCGCTGCGCGCCTGCACCTCGACGAAGCTGGAGAGCGTGGGCGTGAAGACCAGCTGCGGCGGCACCGCGATGGCCTGCATCTCGGTCTTGAAGGCCGTGAGGCCCAGCCACAGCAGCGGGAAGAACAGCAGCAGCGAGATCGCCCACGCGAAGAAGGTGCGGACGTACGGGAAGCCCTTGGGGTAGGAGGAGGTCATGGCGTGCGTCCTTCAGTCGAGGTTCTTGCCGACCATGCGGATCAGGAAGACGGCCGCGATGTTGGCCAGCACCACCGCGAACAGCGCGCCGGCCGAGGCCACGCCGACGTCGAAGTTCATCAGCGCCTGCTTGAAGATCAGGAACGCGAGGTTGGTGCTCTCGTTGCCGGGCCCGCCGCCGGTGGTGGTGAAGATCTCGGCGAACACGCTCATCAGGAAGATCATCTCGATCATCACGACCACCGCGATCGAGCGCCCCAGGTGCGGCAGCGTCAGGTACCAGAACTGGTGCAGCGCGTTCGCGCCGTCCATGCGCGCCGCCTCCATCTGCTCGCGGTCGAGCGACTGCAGCGAGGTGATGAAGATCAGGCAGGCGAACGGCAGCCACTGCCACGACAGCATCACGATCACCGATGCGAGCGGCAGGTCGGTCATCCAGTCGACCGGCGTCGCGCCGAAGAAGTGCCACACGTGGGCCAGCACGCCGTAGATGGGGTTCATCATCATGTGCTTCCACAGCAGCGCATTGACCGTGGGCATCACGAAGAAGGGCGAGATCAGCAGCACGCGCACCAGGCCCTGGCCGGGGAAGGGCTCGTTCACGAGCAGGGCCAGGCCGACGCCGAGCACGACGGTGATCACGATCACCGCGCCCAGCAGTTCGAGCGTCTGCAGCACCGCCGGCCAGAAGTCCGGGTCGGTGATGAAGTAGTGGAAGTTCTCGATGCCGACGAAGGTCTTGTCGCCGGGTTGCATCAGGTTGTAGTGCACCAGCGAAAACCAGATGGTCATCACCAGCGGGACGATCATCCACAGGAACAGCGTGGTGACCGCCGGCGCCATCAGCGCGCGGGGCAGGAATCGGGTCATGGCGTGAAGCCTCCGTCAGGCGCCGCGCCCCGGCCGGGTTGCGGCGCGGGGGGCGGACAGGGCTAGGGAGGGGAAGGCCTATTTCTTGTAGTAGCCGCCTTTGGTCATTTCACGTTCCGCAGCCGTTTGCGACGTCTTCAAGGCCTGGTCGACGGTGACCTTGCCCGACAAGGCCGCGCTCATCTGCTGCCCGACCGCGATGCCGATCGCCTGGAACTCCGGAATGGCCGCGTACTGCACGCCCACGTACGGCGACTTCGGCAGCGTGCTGTCGTTCGGGTTGGCGCTGTTGATCGCCTTCTGCTCCTCGACCGCGAACTTCGCGACCTTCTGGAACTCCGGGTTGGCATAGGTCGACTTGCGGGTGCCGGTGGGCACCGTGTGCCAGCCGCCGCTCTTGGCGATCAGGTTGACGTAGTCCTTGGACGTGGCCCAGGTGATGAACTTCTGCGCCGCGTCGGCCTTCTGCGACGACGCGGGGATCGCGAGGTTCCACGACCACAGCCAGTTCGCGCCCTTGGGCGTGACGGCCTGCGGCGCCTGCACGAAGGCCACCTTGTCGGCCACCTTCGACTGCTTCGGGTCGCTGACGAAGGACGCGGCGATCGTCGCGTCGATCCACACGCCGCACTTGCCTTCGTTGAACAACGCCAGGTTCTCGTTGAAGCTGTTGGCCGACGCGCCGGGCGGGCCGTACTTCTTCATCAGGTCGACGTACTGGCCGATCGCGTCCTTCCACGGCTTGGTGTCGATCTGCGGCTTCCACGACATGTCGAACCACTGGCCGCCGTAGGTGTTGACCATGGTGGTCAGGAAGGCCATGTTGTCGCCCCAGCCCGGCTTGCCGCGCAGGCACAGGCCGTACACGCCCTTGGCCGGGTCGTGGATCTTCGAGACGATGTCGGCCATCTGGGCCCAGGTCGGGTTGGGCGGCATCGTCAGGCCCTTGGCCTTGACCAGGTCCTCGCGGTACATCGTCATCGAGCTCTCGCCGTAGAACGGGGCGGCGTAGAGCTTGCCGTCCAGCGACAGGCCGCTGCGGATGGCCGGCAGCAGGTCGTCGACGTCGTAGGCGGCATCGGTCTTGATCTCCTTCAGCCAGCCCTTCTTGCTCCAGATCGGCGCCTCGTACAGGCCGATGGTCATCACGTCGAACTGGCCGCCCTTGGTGGCGATGTCGGTGGTGACGCGCTGGCGCAGCACGCCTTCTTCCAGGGTCACCCACTTCAGCGTGATGCCGGGGTTGGCCTTCTCGAAGTCCGCGCTGTGCTTCTGCATCTCGATCATGTGGCCGTTGTTCACGGTCGCGATCACCAGGTCGGCGGCCTGGGCGGTGCTGGTGGCGGCGAGGGCGCCCAACGCGCTCCAGGCCAGAACCACGGCAGTCTTGCGTGTCATGTGTGTCTCCTCGTTTGTGGGATGGCTGCGATGTGATGCCACATCCGCAGGCGCAACGATAGGCGTATGCCTTTGAGAGATTTGGTACGGACCCTGCCAAGGGCTGTACTTTCTTGCGTCGAAACCCCGGGGTTTTCCTGGATTTCGGGGAGAGGGGTTCTGTTGAGTTGGCGCGCGGCGTCCCCACCTGAGGGCTTCCCGCTGCTGAACCAGGGTCTGCCATGTCCTTTCCCGTGTTGCCCGTGGCCTTGCTGGCCGCCTTCCATGCCTACATCGGCACGCGCCTGCTGGGCGCGCTGCCCGCGCCCTGGGTGTGGGTGGGGGCGGGCCTGCTGGCCGGCCTGTTCGTGCTGGTGCTGTCGGCCGCAAGCCCGATCCTCGGCCGGCGTTCGGCCACCGGGGTGCTGGCCTGGGCCGGGCTGATCGCGATGGGCTTCTTCTCGACGCTGCTGGTGTTGACCTTCGTGCGCGATGCCGGCTTGCTGGCGTGGGGCGGCTGGATCCTGGCGACGTCGGGCGCGCCCATCCCGGCCTCGGCGCTGCAGGCGTCGGCGCTCGCGGTGCCGGCGCTGGCCGGGGTGGCCAGCCTGCTCGGGCTGCTGAACGCGCGGCGCCGCCCGGGCGTGCGGCGTGTCGACGTGCCGATCGCCGACCTGCCGCCGGCGCTGGAAGGTTTCACGCTGGTGCAGATCAGCGACCTGCACGTCGGGCCGACGATCCGCAAGGGCTTCGTGGACCGGGTGGTCGATGCGGCGAATGCGCTGGATGCGGACGTGATGGCGCTGACCGGCGACCTGGTCGACGGCCGCGTGCCCGAGCTGTCGGAGCACACCGCGCCGCTCGGGCGGCTGCAGGCCCGGCATGGCGTGTTCGCGGTGACCGGCAACCACGAGTACTACTCGGGCGCCCCGGCCTGGGTGGCCGAGCTGCGGCGGCTCGGGATCACCGTGCTGATGAACGAGCACCTGCTGCTGAAGCACGGGGCAGGGCGCCTGCTGCTGGCGGGTGTCACCGATTTCGGCGCGCACCACTTCGACGAGCAGCAGCGCAGCGATCCGGCGCGTGCCCTGCATGGCGCGTCCGACGAGGCGCATGCCAAGGTGCTGCTGGCGCACCAGCCTCGCAGCGCGACGGCGGCGGCCGAGGCCGGCTTCGACCTGCAGCTGTCAGGCCACACGCACGGCGGGCAGTTCCTGCCGTGGAACCTGTTCGTGCCGTTGCAGCAGCCCTTCGTGGCCGGGCTGCATCGGCTGGGACTTCTGTGGGTCTACGTGAGCCGGGGGACCGGCTACTGGGGGCCGCCGAAGCGGCTGGGCGCACCGTCCGAGATCACGCGGCTGCGGCTCGTGCGGGCGTGACATSCCGGATTGGCATCCGGGCTACCTGGTGTTCGTAGGCCGGACGGCAATCCGGGGGTCAACCGGCACGATTTGCAGGCAGGCGCGGCGGGGCACTCTTCGGATGGGCGGCCGGGCGCTCGAGACCCGCGTGATCGCGCGGATCCCGCGACGGGCCTTCGACCCGGCGGCGACGGGCGTCGGGACGCTCTGAAACCTGGCGCATGGAAACACTCCTGCGGGCAAAGGCCCGTGCGGAATGGGGCAATCGGCGTGCCCGCCGATGTCAGTGCCTTTCCGACAGGCGCCCCAGCACCAGCCGCGCCGTCGACAGGTTGGTCGCACACGGGATGTCGTGCACGTCGCAGGCCCGCACCAGCGCATTGATGTCGGGCTCGTGCGGCTGCGGCGTCATCGGGTCGCGCAGGAACACCACCAGGTCGATCTCGCCCTGCGCCAGCTTCGCGCCGATCTGCAGGTCGCCGCCGAGCGGACCGCTCAGCATGCGCTGCACCGTGAGCCCCAGCTGGTCGTGCAGCCGCCCGCCGGTGGTGCCGGTGGCGACCAGCGTGCAGCCCTGCAGGAACGGCAGGTACTCGCGCGCCAGCTCGACCATCGCGTCCTTCTTGTGGTCGTGGGCGATCAGCGCGATGCGGGGGGCGGTGGCGGTCATGGTGTCGGACGGCGAAGTGAGGCGCACATGCTAAGCCAGCCCCGGCGACGGGCGTGCGCTTCAGTGCGGCTTCTTCGGGCGCCGGAACGACTTGGGCCGGTAGACGTTGCCGTCCCATTCGCCGCTGCGAGCGCGCTCTATCGCGTCGCGCGTCTCGCGGCGCGCGCGCGGCCAGCGCCATGCGCGTGTGCCGTTGCGGCGCAGCGCATGCCAGAGGCGCTGCATCGCGAAATCGAACTGCAGCCGGCGCCGCGTGCCGAGCGACAGCCGGACCAGCAGGACCACGCAGACCAGCAACACGATGCCGGCAAGGATTTTTTCAACCACGGAATGATTTCAAGAGCGAGCGAACGGGCTTGTCGGCATGGTAGCCAGTGGCGGTCAACCCTGCGCGTCGCGAGGGGCCCTCGTTCGCGGGATGCGTGGATTGCTACCGGCTGCCGCTGCCGGCGCGGGCGCCGCGCGGCAATGGTCGATGAAGGCGCGCAGCTTGGCCGGCAACTGGCGCCGGTTCGGGTAGTAGAGGTGGAAGCCCGGCTGCGTCGGCCAGCTCTTCGGCAGCACCGGCAGCAGCCGCCCGTCGGCCAGCGCCGGCGCGACCTGGCGCTCGAAGGTGTAGGCGATGCCCAGCCCGTCGAGCGCCGCGTCCATCATCGACAGGCTGTCGCTGACGGTGATCCGGCCCTCGACCTTGACCTCGACGCGGCGCGTGCCGCGCAGCAGCTCCCAGCGGTAGATCGCGCCGCTGGTCGGGAAGCGGTAGCGCACGCAGGCGTGCCCGCGCAGCGCGTCGAGGCTGGCCGGCATGCCGTGCCGCGCGACATAGGCGGGCGACGCGACCATGCAGGTGCGCTCGTGCGGCGTCAGCTGCGCGGTGACCATGTCGCGCTGCACCGATTCGCCCAGGCGCACGCCGGCGTCGAAGCCGCCGGCGACGATGTCGACGAAACCGTCCTCCAGCACCAGCTCGACCTGCACGCCCGGGTGGGCGTCGAGGAAGCCCGGCAGCAGCGGGCGCAGCAGCATCGCATGCACCACGTGCGGCGCGTTCAGGCGCAGCACGCCGCTGGTGCCGCCGCGGTCGTCCTCGAGTTCGGCCGCCGCTTCGTCGAGCTCGGTGACGGCCGGCGCCACGCGCGCGAGGAAGCGCCCGCCCGCTTCGGTCAGGCCCACGCTGCGCGTGGTGCGGTGCAGCAGCAGCACGCCCAGGCGCGCCTCCAGCTGCTTGACCGCCTGGCTGACCGCCGGCGGCGTGACCTCGAGCGCGGCCGCCGCCGCGGTGAAGCTGCGCTTCTGCGCGACCGTCACGAAGGCCACGAGGCCGTCCAGCCGGGTCAGGTTCATTGTGAAGCTCCGCTACATGCTTCACGAAGATTATGGCGGTTTATCTTTCGAATGCAGCTGCCTAGAGTTCGCTCCATCGCAACACGACACCGACGGAGCACAGCATGCAAGCCACCTCTCGCCACGACGGCCTCGACAGCTACTTCACCCTGGGCCGCAGCGGCCTGCGCGTGAGCCGGCTGTCGCTCGGCGCGATGACCTTCGGCACCGAATGGGGCTGGGGCGCCGACCGCGCGGCCACGCAGCGCATCTTCGACCAGTACGTGGATGCCGGCGGCAATTTCATCGACACCGCCGACGTCTACACCAACGGCACCAGCGAGCGCTGGCTGGGCGAATTCGTCAAGGCCCGCCAGGCGCGCGACCAGCTGGTGCTGGCCAGCAAGTTCACGTTCAACCTCGGCGAGAAGAACGGCAACATCGGCGGCAACGGCCGCAAGAACATCCTGCGCGCGGTGGAGGGCTCGCTGCAGCGGCTGGGCACCGACTACCTCGACCTGTACTACCTGCATGCCTGGGACCAGGTGACCCCGGTCGAGGAGGTGATGCGCACGCTGGACGACCTGGTGCGCGCCGGCAAGGTGCGTCACATCGGCCTGTCCGACGTGCCGGCCTGGTATGCCGCGCGTGCGCAGACGCTGGCCGAGTGGCGCGGCTTCGAGCCGGTGTCGGCGCTGCAGATGCAGTACTCGCTGGTCGAGCGCAACCTGGAGCACGAGTTCAGCCGGCTCGCCACCGAGCTGGGCATGGGCCTCACGGTGTGGAGCCCGCTGGCGAGCGGGCTGCTGTCGGGGCGCTACCGCGCCGACACGCCGGCCGACGGGCGGCTGGCCGCGATGAAGGACAACGGCAACCCGGCTTTCCAGCACCTGACCGAGCGCAACTGGAAGATCGTGGCCGAGCTCGACCGCGTGTCGCGCGAGGTGGACCGGCCGATGGCGCAGGTGGCGCTGAACTGGGTCGCGAACCGGCCGGGCGTCGCGAGCGTGATCGTCGGCGCGAGCAAGCCGGAGCAGCTGGCGGTGAACCTGGGGGCACTGGACTTCACGCTGCCGGCGCAGCTGGTGGCGCGGCTCGACGAAGCGAGCCAGCCGGTGACGCCGTTCCCGTACTACTTCTTTACCAACGCGATGCAGGGGATGATGTACGGCGGGGCGACGGTGGGGGACAAGCCGGTGGGGTACCGGGCTCCCGTTCGCATCAGCGGTTCCGGCTCTGGCGTGGAGTGATGCCGCCTTCGCGCAATTGGTGCGGGCAAAGGCGCGGGCGGGCAGGCTGGGGCGCGCCGGATGGGGCGGTCCTCGCCCTGGCGGGCGATGACTTCCCTGCGCCGTCTGCTTTCAAGGCCCGTCGCCGAAACTCCCGCCGCTCGCTTCGCTCGCTGTGGTCAAACAGTCGGCGACAGTCAGAGGACGAAGCGCGCTGGCGCGCGCGGGCCTTGAAAGCAGCCAGCTCCGGCGCCCCATCCCTATTGGCGCTCCCCAGCCTGCCCGCCCGCGCCTTTGCTGAACCAGTGGCTTGTTGCGAACACCCCGGATTGCCATCCGGGCTACGCGAATTGGTAGCCCGGATGCCAATCCGGGGATCCACCTCACTTCAATTTCCAACGCTGGTCGTCCAGCGGCTCCAGCGCCCAATCCACCGAGGCCTTGTGGGCCCTCGAGGCCGTGCTGACCTTGCGCGCCACCAGCACCGCGCAGTTGCGCAGGTTGTCCAGGTCGCGCTTGCGCAGTGCATGGTTCGGTGCCGCGCTGTAGCAGCACAGCGTGCCGTAGGTGCTGCCGTCGGGCAGCACGATCGGCGTGCTGAGGTGGGCGCCGACCGCGATGTCGGTGTGCGGCAGGCCGATGTCTTTCGCGATCGCCGCGGCATCGGGCACCAGCTCGGGCATGCGCCCGTCGACCACCTGCTTGCACCAGCTTTCCTCCAGCGGATTGCCGTCGCCCGGCGCCATCGGCGGGTGCTCGCCCTCGACGAAGCGGAACACCCGCTGCCCGTCGACGAACTCCGAGACGAACACCACGTCCATCTTCAGCCGCTCGCGCAGTGCGCGCAGCACCTCGGTGACCGAGCGGTCGATCGACGGATCGGTGCCGTCGGCGGTGGCCACCAGCAGCTCGGAAATCTGCACCGACAGCTCGTCGGGTCCGAAAGCAGCGTCGTACATCGTCATGGCGCGCACTGTAGCCATGTTTCAAACATGACAAAACCGCGAGGGTTCGCGCTAACACTCGAAATCTGCCCTCGCGCGCCAGCCGCTGTAATGCCGCTCGAAGGACCGGTCCAGGTCCTCGCCCACCACGATGATGGAGACAACGATGAACCAACGACGCCTGTTCCTGGCGCTGGCTGCGGCCGGCTTTTCGTTCGCAACCGCCACCGCCGCGAATGCGGCCACGCTGAAGATCTCGTGCGGGGCCGTCGGCCAGGAGCTCGAGCTGTGCAAGACCGCGGCCGAGGCCTGGGCGAAGAAGGCCGGCCACACCGTCGAGGTGGTTTCGACGCCCAACGATGCGAGCGAGCGCCTGGCGCTGTACCAGCAGGTGCTGGGCTCGCAGTCCGACAAGATCGACGTGTTCCAGGTCGACGTGGTGTGGCCGGGCATCCTCGGTTCGCACTTCCTCGACCTGAAGCCCTACAGCAAGGGGGTCGAGAAGACGCACTTCCCGTCGATGGTCGCGAACGGCAGCGTACAGGGCAAGCTGGTCGCGATGCCGTGGTTCATCGATGCCGGGCTGCTGTACTACCGCAAGGACCTGCTGGACAAGCACGGCCTGAAGGTGCCGGTCACCTGGGAACAGCTGACCGACACCGCGCAGAAGATCCAGACCGCCGAGCGCGCCGCCGGCAACGACAAGATGTGGGGCTATGTGTGGCAGGGCCGGGCCTACGAGGGGCTGACCTGCAACGCGCTCGAATGGGTGTCGAGCTACGGCGGCGGCACCATCGTCGATGCGTCGGGCAAGGTGTCGGTGAAGAACCCGGCCACCGCGAAGGCGCTGGCGATGGCGGCATCGTGGGTCGGCACGATCTCGCCGACGGCGGTGCTGAACTACGCCGAGGAGGAATCGCGCGGCGTGTTTCAGGCCGGCAACGCGGTCTTCATGCGCAACTGGCCGTACGCGTGGTCGCTGGCGCAGCGCGACGACAGCCCGATCAAGAACAAGGTCGGCGTGGCAGTGCTGCCCAAGGGCGGCGACGCCGGCTCGAACGCGGCCGCGCTGGGCGGCCAGCAGCTGGCGGTGTCGAAGTACTCGAAGAACGCGGCGCTGGCGGCCGACCTCGTGATGTACATGACGAGCGCCGAGGTGCAGAAGGAGCGCGCGCTGAAGGGCTCGTTCAACCCGACGGTGTCGACGCTGTACCAGGACAAGGACGTGGTGGCGGCGAACCCGTTCATGAGCCAGCTGGCCGGCACCTTCGCGAGCGCGGTGCCGCGGCCGGCGACGGTGACGGCGTCGCGCTACAACCAGGTCAGCAACGAGTTCTGGAATGCGGCGCACGAGGTCTTGTCGCGCAGCGCGAAGCCGGAGGAGGCGGTCGCGAAACTCGACCAGCGCCTGAACCAGATCGGCCGCGGCGGCCGCTGGAATTGAAAGACCATCCCCGGATGCCAATCCGGGGTTCGTGATCCACAGCAAGGAGCACCCATGTCAGGCCTGACTCGCCAGCGCGTTCGCTGGGCGTGGTGGATGCTCGTGCCGATGCTGGTCGTGCTGCTCGCCGTCGCCGGCTGGCCGCTGGCCCGCACGCTGTGGTTCAGCCTCACCGACGCCTCGCTCGCCCACCTGGACGAGTGGAAGTTCATCGGCCTGGACAACTACGCAGGCGAGTACGGCGTGCTGCGCGACCCCGACTGGTGGCGCGCCGTGCTCGTCACCGGCGCCTTCGCGCTGCTGTCGGTGACGCTGGAGACCGTGCTCGGCCTCGGCGTCGCGCTGGTGATCAACCAGCCCTCGCGCCTGCGCACGCTGCTGCGTGCCGCGATGCTGGTGCCGTGGGCCATCCCCACCGTCGTCTCGGCGCGCATCTGGAGCTGGATGCTGCACGACCAGTTCGGCGTCGTGAACCACTACCTGATGGCCTTCGGGCTGATCGCGGTGCCGCTCGCGTGGACCGCCGACCCGACGCTGTCGCTGTTCACCGTGGTGATGGTCGACGTCTGGAAGACCACGCCCTTCATGGCCTTGCTGATCCTGGCCGCGCTGCAGATGGTGCCGCTGGACTGCTATGAGGCCGCCAAGGTCGACGGCGTGCCGGTGTGGCGCGTCTTCACGCGCATCACGCTGCCGCTGATCGTGCCGGGCGTCGCGGTCGCGGTGGTGTTCCGCACGCTCGACGCGCTGCGCGTGTTCGACGTGATCTACGTGATGACCTCCAACAGCCGCGCCACCAAGAGCATGTCGATCTACGTGCGCGAGCAGCTGATCGACTTCCAGCAGGTCGGCTACGGCTCGGCATCGGCGACGGTGCTGTTCTTCATGATCGCGCTGGTGACCATCGTCTACCTGGGCGCCACGCGCAAGGGCATCGAGGAGGCTTCGTCATGATCGCCGGCATCCACAAGCGCACGCCCGGCATGTCGGCGCTGTACTACGCGTCGGCCGCGCTGCTGCTGTTCGTCTCGCTGTTCCCGCTGGTCTATGCGATGTCGACCTCGCTGAAGCAGGGCACGGCGCTGTTCTCGCCCGAGCTCTGGCCGGCGCAGGCCACGCTCGTCAACTACGTGAGCCTGTTCCGCGACCAGCCGTTCGGCCGCAACCTGCTGAACTCGGCCTTCGTCGCCGGCGGCGTGGTCGCGCTGTCGCTCGCGCTCAGCCTGCCGGCCGCCTGGGCGCTGTCGCGCGTCAGCTTCCGCGGCCGCGGCACGCTGATGCTCACCGTGCTGTCGGCCTCGATGTTCCCGCAGGTGGCGGTGCTGTCGGGCATGTTCGAGCTGGTGCAGGCGCTCGGCCTGTACGACCACCTGGGCGCGCTGCTGCTGGCCGACCTGGTGATCACGCTGCCGTTCACGGTGTGGGTGCTGGTGACCTTCATGCGCCAGCTGCCCAAGGAAGTGGAAGAGGCCGCGATGATGGACGGGCTGGGCGTCTTCACGCTGATCTTCCGCATCTTCATGCCGCTCTTGTGGCCGGCCATGGTGGCCACCGGGCTGCTGGCCTTCATAGCGGCCTGGAACGAGTTCCTGTTCGCGCTCACCTTCACCATCAGCACCGAGCAGCGCACCGTGCCGGTCGCGATCGCGCTGGTCAGCGCCGGCAGCGGCTACGAGGCGCCCTGGGGTGCCATCATGGCGGCCTCGGTGATCGTCACGCTGCCGCTGATCGGGCTGGTCGTCTACTTCCAGCGCCAGATCGTCGCCGGATTGACCGCCGGCTCCGTCAAAGGCTGACCTCTTCTCACGACACGACATGACTGCACATTCCGAATGGTGGGCCGGCGCCTGCATCTACCAGATCTACCCGCGCAGCTTCCAGGACAGCAACGGCGACGGCATCGGCGACCTGGCCGGCATCACGCAGCGGCTCGACCACGTCGCGTCGCTCGGCGCCGATGCGGTCTGGATCTCGCCGTTCTTCCGCTCGCCGATGCGCGACTTCGGCTACGACGTCACCGACTACTGCGATGTCGACCCGATGTTCGGCACGCTGGCCGATTTCGATGCGCTGGTGGCGCGCGCCCATGCGCTGAAGATCAAGGTGCTGATCGACCTGGTGATCAGCCACACCTCGAAGGACCACCCGTGGTTCATCGAGAGCCGCGCCAGCCGCGACAACCCGAAGGCCGACTGGTACGTGTGGGTCGACCCGCAACCCGACGGCTCGCCGCCGAACAACTGGCTGTCGCTGTTCGGCGGCAGCGCGTGGCAGTTCGACACGCGGCGCCAGCAGTACTTCATGCACAACTTCCTGGCCTCGCAGCCGGACCTGAACTTCCACAACCCGCAGGTGCAGGATGCGGTGCTCGATGCGGCGAAGTTCTGGCTCGAGCGCGGCGTCGACGGCTTCCGCCTCGATACCGTCAACTTCTACGTGCACGACAGTCAGCTGCGCTCCAACCCGCCGCAGCCGCCCGGGCAGTACGCGGTGGGCGTGCCGCGCGCCAACCCGTATGCGATGCAGCGCCACCTGTACGACAAGACGCAGCCGGAGAACCTGGCCTTCCTGCAGCGCTTCCGTGCGCTGTGCGACCGCTACCCCGGCACCACGACCATCGGCGAGATCGGCGACGACAACGAGTACGCGACGCTGCGCGCCTACACCACCGGTGCGCGGCTGCACATGGCCTACACCTTCAACCTGATGACCGAGCGGCACGAGCCGCGCTACGTGCACCAGGTGCTGACCGAGATGCTGGCCGAGGCCGGCGATGCCTGGGTGTGCTGGGCGCTGAACAACCACGACGTGGTGCGCGTCGCGACGCGCTGGGCCGGCCTCGGCCCGGCCGAACGCGTGGCGCCGCTGCTGGTGGGCCTGCTCGGTTCGCTGCGCGGCTCGATCTGCCTGTACCAGGGCGAGGAGCTGGGGCTGCCCGAGGCGGTGATCCCGTACGAGCAGATCCAGGACCCGTACGGCAAGGAGATGTGGCCCGAGTTCGTCGGCCGCGACGGCTGCCGCACGCCGATGCCGTGGTCGGCCGCGGCGCCGAACGGCGGCTTCACGACCGGGACGCCCTGGCTGCCGGTGCCCGACGCACAGCGCCGGCGTGCGGTGGATGCGCAGTCGCCGCAGCCGGCATCGGTGCTGAACCGCTACCGGGCCTTCCTGCACTGGCGCGCGACGCAGCCGTCGCTGGTGCGCGGCGCGATGGCGCTGTTGCCGGCGCATGACCAGGTCGTCGCGTTCACGCGCGGCGAGGGGGTCGATCGGTTGCTGTGCGCCTTCAACCTGTCGGACCGGCCGGCGCGCCTGGCGCATGGCCTGCCGGGCACGTGGCAGGCGGTGGACGGGCACGGTTTCGGCGGCCGCATCGACGGCGGCGAGATCGTGCTGGAGCCGCAGGAAGCGGTGTTTGCAAGACCGTAGCCCGGATGCCAATCCGGGTGTGTGCATCCGAGAAGGAGTCGAACTTCCATGTCCCAGATCCAGCTCCGCAAGGTCCGCAAGAGCTTCGCCAACGTCGCGATCCTGAACGACGTCGACCTGACGGTCGAGCCCGGCGAGTTCTGCGTCTTCATCGGCCCGTCGGGCTGCGGCAAGTCGACGCTGCTGCGGCTGATCGCCGGCCTCGACGACGTCAGCGGCGGCGAGATCGTGATCGACGGCAAGGTGGTCAACGAGCTGCCGCCGGCGCAGCGCAACGTGGCGATGGTGTTCCAGAGCTATGCGCTGTACCCGCACATGTCGGTGCACGAGAACATGGCGTTCGGGCTGCGCCACAACAAGCTGCCCGAGGCCGAGATCGAGCGCCGCGTGGCCGAGGCCGCCAGCGTGCTCAAGCTCGAGGCGCTGCTCGAGCGCAAGCCGCGCCAGCTGTCCGGCGGCCAGCGCCAGCGCGTCGCGATCGGCCGCGCGATCGTGCGCCAGCCCAAGGTCTTCCTGTTCGACGAGCCGCTGTCCAACCTGGATGCGGCGCTGCGCATCAACACCCGCGTCGAGATCGCCAAGCTGCACCGCAAGCTGGGCAACGTCAGCATGATCTACGTGACGCACGACCAGGTCGAGGCGATGACGCTGGCCGACAAGATCGTGCTGCTGCGCCCGGATGCGGCGTCGAAAGGCCTGCTGAGCGTCGCGCAGATCGGCCGCCCGCTCGACCTGTACCACCGGCCGCAGAACCGCTTCGTCGCCGGCTTCATCGGCTCGCCGGCGATGAACTTCCTGCCGGCGGTCGCGGTGTCGGGCAGTGCGGCGCAGCTGGGTTTCCGGCTGGCGAGCGGCCTGGCCGGCGGCGCCGCCGTGGATGCCGCCGGCATCGCGGCGGACACGCCGCTGACGCTGGGTGTGCGGCCGGAACACGTGCAGGTGGGCCGGGGCGAGGGGCGGGGCCGCATCGCCCACCTGGAGCACCTGGGCGAGTTCAGCTATGCCTACATCGGCTGGCACGACGACGAGCCGCCGCTGCTGGCCAAGGTCAACGACGAGTCGCTGAAGCTGGGCGACAACGTCGCCTTCGAGCTGCCGGCGGACCAGGTGCACGCCTTCCGGGCCGACGGCGAGGCCTTGCGCCGCACCGCCGTCCACTGAGTTCTCTGCGGCGGCGGGCCGAGCTCGACCGAGGGGTTGTCATTCCCCAACGCCGGGCGTATCCAAACGTGAATCGGGGGCGGAAAGGCGGCTTGTACCTGGGACTGGGCCCACGCTTCGGTGATGTAATGACGGGCCGATCCGGCAGGGTTCCCGAGTTTCACCGTCCATGCGCGTGGTTGCCGTCATCAATCGCAAGGGAGGCAGCGGCAAGAGCACGCTGGCAACGCATCTGGCCGGCTGGTGTGCGCGGCGCGGCATCCGGGTGATGCTCGGCGACGTCGACCGCCAGCAATCCTCCCTCGCGTGGTTGAAGCGCCGTGCCGAGCAACCGCTGGCCCAGGGCGCGCCGGTCGTCGGATGGGCCGTCGACACCCGCAGCGTGCTGCGCCCGCCGGTCGGCATCACCCACGTCGTGCTCGACACCCCCGGCGGCCTGCGCGACAGCGAGCTGGCGCGGGTCGTCATGTATGCCGACCTGATCGTGATGCCGGTGTGCCATTCGGTCTTCGACCGCGAATCCGCCGCCGCCTGCCTGGAAGAACTGCGCACGCTGCCGCGCGTGGCCAGCGGCCGCTGCAAGGTGGCGATGGTGGGCATGCGGCTCGATGCGCGCACCAAGGCCACCGAGCAGATGGCGGCCTGGGCGGCCGCCGCGAACTACCCCTACCTCGGCGCGCTGCGCGAGACGCAGGCCTACGTGCGCTGCGTCGAGCAGGGCGCGACGCTGTTCGACATGCCGCCGGCCAAGGTCGAGGCCGACCTGGCGCAGTGGAAGCCCATCCTCGCGTGGGTCGAAGAAGGCTGGCAGGAAGCCACCAAGGCCGACGTGATGGCGCGCGCCGCCGCGCGCATGTCGGCACCGCAGACGCCGCCGGCTGCCGCACCGGCGGTCGCGCCGCGCGCACCGGCCCGTGTCGGCACCGCGGTGACGCGCGGCGTGCAGACC
>NZ_JBFUEB010000111.1:0-19354 GCF_056404395.1 Rhizobacter sp. P2_D12
GTGGTGATGAAGCTGTTCGCCTGCGTGCAACCGCGCGTCGCGGTGTTCGGCAAGAAGGACTACCAGCAGCTGATGGTGATCCGGCAGATGACGCGGCAGTTCGCGCTGCCGATCGCGATCGAGTCCGGGGAGACGAGCCGCGCCGAGGATGGGCTGGCCTTGTCGTCGCGCAATGGGTACCTGAGTGCGCAGGAGCGCGCGGAGGCGACCGCCTTGTCGCGCAGCTTGCGTGAGCTGGCCACGGGCTTCAGCGCGGGGAAGCAAACGCTGGCGCAGTTGGAGGCCGGTGCCTTGGCCGAGCTCGCGGCACGAGGCTGGCAGCCGGACTACCTGACGGTGCGGCGGCGCGATGACCTGCTGCCGCCGCAGGCCGGCGACGCACCGGGATCGCTCGTGGCGCTGGGCGCCGCGCGGCTGGGACAGACACGGTTGATCGACAACCTGGAGTTCTGAGCTCCGCAGGCGTATCGAATTCGATACTTTCGAGGCGAAAAGTCTCGTATTCGATACCCATGCCGGATTTCGACATCAGCCTGCGCATCCTGGGACGCTCGCTCAGGGAAATGCGGCAACGCCGGGGCCTGACCCAAGCCGATGTCGCCACGATCGCCGGCATCCCCAGATTGAAAGTGATCCACGTCGAGGCAGGCCGCCCCGGCGTCGCTGCCTCAGCGTATGCGCGGGTCGCTGCCGCACTGGGCGGCCAGCTTCAGGTTCGTCCGGCAGTCAGGCCGACGCTGGATGAGATCGGTGCGTTGCTGGACGAACTCGACAACTGAGTTGGCGACATACGTCGTCCTCGTTGCCGCTGAGCCCCACTCGTCAGCGCACTCGACGCTGAACCTGCATCCACGCGAGCACCCGATATCATGCGACTCGCTCAGCACCCATGTCCCGGAGCACCTCGCTCTGTGTGAAGGATGCTGCATGCGCACGGGGATCGTCCATGTTCTCGGCCCATTGACGCAATTCCTCATAGAGGAAGTCGATGCTATCGGCCATCAATCAGTCTGTTGTGGTTCGAACATCGACTGTGTAGCCCGGATGCCAATCCGGGTTTGTCGGACACACCCCGGATTGGCATCCGGGCTACGGCCCCCTGAAGCACCCCGCCACCCAACCCAGGATCCGCGCCAGCACCCGCTCCCGGTTCACCTCCGCCGTGAAGGTGTGGTCCGAATCCTCGTAGTACTCCAGCTGCAGATGGTCCCCGAAGTGCACCTCGGGGAACGCGTCGATCAACTGCTCGCGGTAGTTGTGCCGGTCCTCGCGCTCGGCGGTGAAGACCGCCAGGAACCGGTTGCCCCGCTGGCGTGCCGCGCCGTACGCCTGCCCGAGAAACGCCTTCGCCTCCGGTGAATCCAGATCGGTGCGCTGCGCCTCGTCGCCCGCCTCCGCCCCGCCGCCCATGCTCTTGCCCAGCGCCTGCCACAGCGGGTGCTTGCCGCGCGCGATGTTCATCCAGCTGCTCAGCCGCGTCGCGCGCCTTGCATAGTGGTTCAGGTAGTACCTGGGCGTGCGCGGGATCGACGGGTCCAGCAGCACCATCCCCACCACCCGCGGGTCGCCACCGGCATACACCACCGCATGGTCCGCGCCCGAGCACAGCCCGACCAGCACGAAGCGCTGGAAGCCGCGCGCCGATTGCAGCGTGTCCAGCGCCTCGCGGATGTCGGCCAGGCTCGCGTCCAGCAAGGCCAGCCCGTCGTCGCGCGCCTCGCTGTCGCCGATGCCGGACAGGTCGAAGCGCACCGCGTTGAAACCCTCGGCCGCCAGCTGCCGGCACAGCGTCACCGACATCCGGTTCGCACCGACGCGGTGGATGATCCCCGAGTTCAGCACCACCACCGCCGGCCGGTCCGCCCCGTCGGCCGCCGACGTGACGATCCCGACCAGCGCCTTGCGCGGCCCCATCAGCAGCACCTGCTCGTTCACCGTTCCCGGCCCTCGCGCCTGATCCATCAGCTCCACCACTGCGCAATCCGCTGCAACACCTTCACCGGCACGGCGCCGGCCCCCGAATAACGATCCTCCAGCCACGCCGGCTGGCCCTCGACCTGCTCCACCGCCAGGCCCGCCGCCTCGTCCGGCACCGGCACCGAGCGGACCACCAGCGTGCGCGCCGGCAGCTCCTGCCGCGGCAACGCCAACGCCCTCAACTCGCCCGCCATCGGCTCGCCGAGCGCGAAGCCCATCACCTCGTGCCCGCCGCCCTTGTGCGCCGCACGCGCCGGCGCCTCGTGCAGCAGCTCCTGCAGGTAGGCCTCGCCCGACACCACCGGGTCCCACAGCACCAGGCTGTCGACGTCCTTGCGCCGCCGCGCCGCGACACCCGCCGCCAGCGTGCCGCCCAGGCGCAGCCCGACCAGCCCGACGCGCGCCGCATCGGTCGTGTCCTTCAGCTCGTCGATCGCGGTCTCGATGTCGCCCTGCCAGCCCGCCAGGTCGGCATCCTGCATGTCGCCCGCCGAATCGCCGGTGCCGAAGTAGTCGAAACGCATCACGTGCACCCCTGCCTGGTTCAGCAGCGTCGCCAGCTGCTTGATCGAGCGGTGGGCGCGCAGGTATTCCTGCCCCCACGGGTGGCACAGCAGTACCGCCCGCGTGCCGGCCCCGGACGCCGATGCGCGCCCCGGGCTGTAGACGCCGAACAGGCGCCGTTGACGGGTGCCGAAGAAGAAGGGGTTCATGTGCTGGGCAGGTGGTCCGAAACATGGGCGGCGCCCGCGGCCGCGATCTGGCGAAGGGTCTGGAAGAACAGCAGCCGCGGGTCCATGCGCCAGCCGGTCTGCGCCTCGACGGCGACGGCCACGCGCAAGGACAGCAGCGAATGCCCGCCCAGCTCGAAGAAGTTGTCCTCGGCGCCGACGCGCTCGACCTGCAGGATCTCCTGCCAGATGCCGGCCAGCCGCTGCTCCAGCCCCGGCGCGGGCGGCTCGTACGCGGCCACCGGGGCCACGTTCCTGAACGGATCGGGCAAGGCCGCGCGGTCGACCTTGCCGTTCGGCGTCAGCGGGATCGCGTCCAGCGTCACCACCAGCGACGGCACCATGTAGTCCGGCAGCTCGCGCCGCAGGTGGCGCCGCACCTCGCTGACCGTCAGGTCCTCGCCGGCCTGGTAGACCACGTAGGCCACCAGCCGCAGGTCGCCCGGCCCGGCCGCGCGTGCGATCACCACCGATTGCCGCACCGATTCGTGCCCGGCCAGCACCGATTCGATCTCGCCCAGCTCGATGCGGAAGCCGCGGATCTTCACCTGGTGGTCGATGCGGCCCAGGTGCTCCAGCCGGCCCTGCGGCGTCCAGCGGCCCAGGTCGCCGGTGCGGTACAGGCGCGCACCGGGCTGCGTCGAGAAGCGGTCCGTGACGAAGCGGTCGGCCGTCAGCTCGGGCCGGCGGTGGTAGCCCGTCGCCACGCCGGCACCGCCGATCCACAGCTCGCCCGGGATGCCGGCCGGCTGCAGCTCGCCGGCCGGGCTCAGCACGTGCACCTGCGTGTTGTCGATCGGCCGGCCGATCGTGATCGCGCCGCCGCCGCCGCTCACGCGCTCGGCCGTCGACCAGATCGTCGTCTCGGTCGGGCCGTACAGGTTCCACAGCTCGCCGACGCGCGCCAGCAGCGCATCGGCCAGCTCGCGCGGCAGCCCTTCGCCGCCGCACAGCGCGCGCAAGCCCGGCCCACCGGTCCAGCCCGCTTCGATCAGCAGCCGCCAGGTGGCCGGCGTGGCCTGCAGCACCGTGGCGCCGCTGGCCGCCAGCAGCGCCGCCAGCGCGATGCCATCGGCCGCGACCTCGCGCGACACCACCTCGACGCGCGCGCCCACCAGCCACGGCAGGTACAGCTCCAAGCCGGCGATGTCGAACGACACCGTCGTCACCGCGGCCAGCACGTCGCCGGCCTGCAGGCCCGGTTCGCGCCGCATCGAATGCAGGAAGTTCGCGAGCGCGCCATGCGGCACCACCACGCCCTTCGGCCGCCCGGTCGAGCCGGACGTGTAGATCACGTAGGCCGGGTCGGACGGCGCCGGTGCGCTGGCCAGGTTGTCCTCGCTGCCGGCCCCCAACGCCACCGCATCGGCCAGCACGTCCAGCAATTGCACGCCCGGCGGCAGCGCGATGCCGTCGGCCGCATCGCCGCCGGCCAGCAGCACCGCGGCACCGCTGTCCTCCAGCATGTAGGCCAGCCGCTCCGGCGGGAAACCCGGGTCCAGCGGCACGTAGGCGCCGCCCGCCTTCTGCACGCCCAGCAGCGCCACCATCAGCGCGAGCGAGCGCTGCAGGCACACGCCGACCAGGCGACCCGGCCCGACGCCCATCGCGCGCAGCCGGTTCGCGACCCGGTTGGCGCGCGCGTTCAACGCGGCATAGGTCAGCGACGCGCCCTCGAAGCTCACCGCGATCGCATCCGGGCTGCGCGCCACCTGCGCTTCGAAGAGCCGCGGGTACACGTCGACCGCATGCGCCGCCGCGGTGCCGTTGACGTCGGACAGCAGCCAGCGCCGCTCGTCCGCCGTCAGCATCGGCAGCGTCGCGATCGACGCCTGCGGCGCCTGCACCAGCGCTTCGAGCAGCGTCCGGTAGTGCCCCGCCATGCGGCGGATCGTCGGCTCGTCGTACAGCTCGGTCGAGTACTCGAACAACAGGCTGCCGCTGACGGCGGTCTCGATGTACAGCCCCAGCTCGAACGGCGCCGCGCCGCGGTCGATCGCGACCGGCTCCCACTGCAGCCCCGGGAACCCGATGCCGCTCATCGGTGCGTTCTGCAGCGTGAACAGCACCTGCGCGAGCGGCGGCAGCGCAGGCCCCCGCATCGGGCGCAGTTCCTCCACCAGCTTGGCGAACGGCAATTCCTGGTGCGCATAGGCGTCCAGCGCCGCGGTGCGCACGCGGCCCAGCAGCTCGCCGAACGCGGTGTCGCCGCTGCAGGCGGTGCGCAGCACCAGCGTGTTGATGAAGCCGCCGACCAGCCCTTCCACCTCGCGCTGCTCGCGGTTGGCGATCGGCACCGCGACCGCGATGTCGGCCTGCCCGCTGTAGCGGTGCAGCAGCGTCACGTAGGCCGCGAACAGCGTCATGAACAGCGTGCACTCGCGGGCCCGGCTGAAGGCTTCGAGCGATGCGATCAGCGCCGGCGGCAGCACGTCCGCATGCCAGGCGGCGCGGTCGGACAAGATGGGCGGGCGCGGGTGGTCGGTCGGCAGCAGCAGCGGCGCGACGCCATCGAGCTGCCGGCGCCAGTAGCCCAGCTGCGCTTCCAGCAGGTCGCCCTGGAAGCGCTCGCGCTGCCACAGCGCGACGTCGCGGTACTGCACCGGAAGCGGCGGCCACGCCGGCGCGCCTCCCGCCTTGAACGCACCGTAGGCCTCGGCCAGCTCGCGGCCCAGCACGCCGTACGACCACTGGTCGCCGGCGATGTGGTGCATCGCGAGCAGCAGCAGGTGTTCGTCGTCGGCCACCTGGACCAGCAGCGTGCGGAAGACCGGGCCGTGCACCAGGTCGAAGTAGGCGCGCGCGGTGTCGGTGGCCAGCGCGATCGCCGCCGCTTCGGCCTGCCGGCCCTGCGAACGCAGGTCTTCGAACGGCAACGCGAGCGGCGCGTGCGGGTGCACCGCCTGCATCGGCCGCCCGTCCACCATCGCGAAGGTGGTGCGCAGCGTCTGGTGGCGCTGCACCAATGCGTCGAGCGCACGCTCCAGCGCGCCCCGGTCGAGCACGCCATGCAGGCGCAACGCGACCGGCATGTTGTAGGCAGAACTCTCCGGCGCCAGTTCGTGCAGCAGCCACATGCGTTCCTGCGCGAACGACAGCGGCGACGGGCCGTCGCCGGCCAGGCGCGGGATCGCCGCGGCCGGCACGTCATCGGGCGCTCGCCCGGCGTCGATCGCGCGCGCCAGCGCGTGCAGCACCGGGTGCTCGAACAGCGCCCGCAGCACGAAGCCGCGCTGCAGCGCCTGCCGGATGCGCGCGGTGACCTGGGTCGCGAGCAGCGAGTGGCCGCCGAGCGCGAAGAAGTCGTCGAAGCGGCCGACCTCGGCGACACCGAGGATGTCGCGCCAGATCCCCGCCAGCACCGTCTCGGTCGGCCCCTGCGGCGGCTCGACGCGGCGCAGCACCGGCGCCAGGGCGGCTGGGGCCGGCAGCGCCTGGCGGTCGACCTTGCCGTTGCCGGTCAGCGGCAGGCCCGGCAGCACGACGAATGCGGCCGGCACCATGTAGTCGGGCAGGCGCTCGCGCAACGCGGCCTTCAAGGCCTCGGTGGCGGCCGCGCCAACCACGTAGGCCACCAGCCGCCGGTCGCCCGGCACGTCCTCGCGCACCAGCACCGCGCTCTCGCGCACGCCCGGCTGCTGCGCGAGCACCGCCTCGATCTCGCCCAGCTCGATGCGGAAGCCGCGGATCTTCACCTGGTGGTCGATGCGGCCCAGGTATTCGAGTTCGCGCATCCCGTCGCCCCGCACGCGCCAGCGCGCCAGGTCGCCGCTGCGGTACAGCCGCGCGCCGGGCCGCAACGGGTCGCCGACGAAGCGCGCCGCCGTCAGCTCGGGCCGGTTCAGGTAGCCGCGCGCGAGGCCCGGCCCGCCGACGTACATCTCGCCGGTCACGCCGATCGGCACCGGCTGCATCGCGGCGTCCAGCAACTGCACGCGCAGGTCGGGGATCGGCACGCCGATCACGCTGCCGCGGCCCGCGTCGAGGTCGGCCAGCGTGATCGGCCGGTACGTCACGTGCACGCAGGTCTCGGTGATGCCGTACATGTTGACGAGCCGCGGCTGCGCATCGCCATGGCGCTCGAACCACGGCCGCAGGCTGTGCAGTTCCAGCGCCTCGCCGCCGAAGATCACCTCGCGCAGCGCGGTACGGCGCGGCGCGCCGCTGTCGACGTCGGCCTGCACCAGCTGGCGGAAGGCGGACGGCGTCTGGTTCAGCACCGTGACGCGCTCGTCGTGCAGCAGCGCGAGGAAGGCCTCGGGCGAGCGGCTCACCGCCTGCGGCACCACCACCAGGCAGCCGCCGTGCGCAAGCGCCCCCCACAACTCCCAGACCGAGAAGTCGAAGGCCACCGAGTGGAACAGCGTCCACACGTCCTGCGGCCCGAAGTGGAACCAGGCCTCGGTGGCGCCGAACAGCCGGTCGACCGCGCGGTGCGTCAGCAGCGTGCCCTTGGGCTGGCCGGTCGAGCCGGAGGTGTAGATCACGTAGACCAGGTCGTCGGGCCCGACCGGGCTGGCCGGGTCGTGGTCCGGCGCCTGCGCGAGCGATGCGTCGTCCAGGCACAGCGTGCTACCCGCATGCGCCGGCAGCCGCGCCAGCAACGCCGATTGCGTCAGCATCACCGGCGCCTGCGCATCGCCCAGCATGAAGGCCACGCGCTCGGCCGGGTAGGCCAGGTCGATCGGCAGGTAGGCGCCGCCGGCCTTCAGGATGCCGAGCAGCCCGACGACCAGGTCCATCGAGCGCTCGGCGCACAGCCCGACGCGCGTGCCGGGCCCGACGCCCAGCGCCTGCAGCCGGTGCGCGACCTGGTTGGCGCGCCGGTTCAGCGCGCCGTACGACATCGAGACGCCATCGCAGCGCAGCGCCACCGCATCGGGTGCGCGCGCCGCCTGCGCCTCGAAGCGCCGGTGCATCGGCATCGCCTCGCCGCCCGCCGCCACGTCATTCGGCAGCAGCGCGTCGCGCTCGCCGTCGGTCAGCAGCGGCAGCCGGCCGATCGGCGTCGCCGGGTCGGCCACGATGCCGGCCAGCAGCGTTCGGTAGTGCCCCCACAGCCGCTCGATGCTGGCGCGGTCGAACAGCGACGGGTTGTACTTGAACGCCCCCGACAGCGCGTCGCTGCGGTCGATGAGGCCGAGGCCGAGGTCGAACTGCCCCTCCTGCTGCACCATCGCGTACGGCCGCACGCGCAGCCCGGCGAAGTCGACCGGCGCATCGTTGGCGCCGGCCACCAGCAGGTCGTTCAGCTCGCGGAACTGCTCGAAGCGCTGCAGCACGAACATGGTCTCGAACAGCGGCGAGCGACTCGGGTCGCGCGCCGGCTGCAGCCGTTCCACCAGCAGCGGCAGCGGGTACTCCTGCGCGTCCAGCGCCTCCAGCAGCGTGCCGCGCACCTGGCGCATCAACGCGCGGAACGGCATCGCCGCGTCCAGGTGCGAGCGCAGCGCCACCGGGTTCACGAAGTCGCCGAGCACGCGCGCGAAGTCCTGCTGCGTGCGGCCGAAGGTCGGCGTGCCGACGATCACGTCCTCGGTGCCGGTGTGGCGGAACAGCAGCACCTTGAAGGCCGCCAGCAGCACGACGTACAGCGTCATGCCCTCGTCGCGCGCGAGCTGGTTCAGGCGCTGCGTGGTCGCGGTGTCGAAATGGAAATCCAGCGTCGCGCCGAGGCCGCTGCGCCGCGGCGGGCGGGCGCGGTCGGTCGGCAGCTCGATCTCGGCGCGCGGCGCGGCCAGTTGCCGGGTCCAGTAGTCGGCCAGCTGCGCCCCCTGCGGGCCGGCCAGCATCTGCGCCTGCCAGCGACTGTAGTCGGTGTACTGCACCTCGACGCGCGCCAGCCCGGCCGGCGGGCCGCCCGCGGCCTCGTGCAGCAGCGCGCGGAACTCCTCCAGCATCAGCAGCAGCGACCAGCCGTCGATCGCGATGTGGTGCACCACCAGCAGCAGCACGTGCTCGTCGGCGGCACGGCTGTACAGCGCGCTGCGCAGCACCGGGCCGCGTGCCAGGTCGAAGGGTTTCGCATAGTCGGCGGCGATGCGCTGCTGCAGCGCCGCGTCGTCGAGCCGGGCGACGTCGTGCAACTCCAGGGCCGCGACGCCGGTGCCGGCCACGCGCTGCGCCGGCACGCCGTCGACCACGTCGCAGGTGGTGCGCAGCACCGCATGCCGGTCGACCAGGGCCTGCAGCGCCTGCCGCAGGTGCGCCGGATCCAGCGGCGACAGCACCTGCAGCGCGAACGCCACGTGGTAGGCCGCGCTGTCGGGCTGCTCCTGGTGCACGAACCACAGCGCCTGCTGCGCATACGACAGCGGCGCGTGGCGCACCTGCTGCGCCGCCTGCTCGCGCAGCGCCGCCAGCACCGCGTCGCGCCGCGCGCCGATCTGCGCGCGCAGCTCGGCCGACAAGGCCCCCTGCGGCGCCCGAAAGCGCAGCCGGCTGCCTTCGAACCACAGCTCGACCCCTTGCGCGGCAAGGGTGGACAGCAAGGTCTTCACGTCGGCGCTCACTGAGACGCATTCCTTTCAGGGTTCGGTTGCCACATCCACAGGGCCAGCAGCGCGAGCGCGATCCACACGCCGCCGACCATGTCGCGGTGCGTGAACGGCTCGCCGCCCGCACCCCATTCGACCAGCGCCATGCACAGCAGGTGCACGTGCAAGGTCGGTGCCACGCGGGCCACCGGCGCGCTCTCGCAGGCCCGGTCCAGCGCCCACAGCGCCAGCAGGCCGACGCTGCCGATGCCGGCCAGCAGCGCGGCGTCGTGCCAGTTCGGCGTCACCCACACGAAGGGCATCAGCGGCGTCAGCAGCGCGAACACGCCGAGCGCGGTGTAGAACAGGTTGGCCTGCACCGGCTCGTCGCGCAGCGAGCGCGTCATCACCACGTAGCCGCTGAACGACAGCGCCATCACCAGCGGCAGCACGGCCCCGGCCAGCGAAGCCGGCGGCGACGGCTCGGCCATCAGCGCGGCCACGCCCATGCCGATCAGCGCCACCGCCCACAGCCAGCGCGGAACGCGCTCGCCCAGCCAGAGCCGTGCGAAGGCCAGGATCAGCAACGGCGAGACCCAGAACATCGCCCACACCGTGCCGGCGCGGTCGCCGGCGGCCAGCGACAGCGCAAAGCTCGCCGGCATCACCAGCATCAGCAGCGAGCGTGCCAGCTGGAAACCGGGCCGCCGCGTGCGCCACAGCCGCGCCGGCCGGCGCCAGCCGAACAGCAGCAGCAGGCAGGCCAGGTGGGCCGCGTAGCGGCACCACACCACCTGCATCAGCGCGTAGTGCAGCTGCAGCCGCGCGCCGAACACGCCTTCGACGAAGGCCCAGGCCAGCGCGAACAGCGCCAGCAGCAGCATGGCCCGGCGGCCCGGGTCGCGCTGCGCGAGCGAGGTGGCGAAGGCGATGGGCGCGACCTGCATCACAGCCTCGGGTCGTCGTCCAGCGGCACCGGGCCGGTGGCCGGCTCCAGCGCCATCGGCCCGGTCAGCACCGGTGTGCGCTGCGGCAGCTCGTGYCGATCGTGGGCCAGCGCGGCGCGCCACAGCGCATACGCGATGGCCACGACCATCATCAGGCCGAACGCGATGCGCAGCGACGGCAGGTGGCCGCGCGCCAGCAGCGAGACCGCGGTCAGGCAGGCCACGTGCAGGTACAGCGCCGGCGCCACCCACGGCAGCGCCCAGCGGCGCAGCGCGTGCTCCAGCAGCCACAGCGCGAGGAAGCCGAACACCCCGAGCGCCGCGAACACCAGCGCGTCATGCAGCGACGGCGCGACCCACACGCCGGGCAGGAACGGCGCGACGCCGAGCACGCCGCCCAAGGCGACGTAGAACAGGTTGGTCTGGACCGGCTCGTGGCGCAGCGAACGCGTCAGCGCCAGGTACAGCGCGAAGGCCAGCCCCATCAGCAGCGGCACCAGCGCGGCCTGCAGCGACGGCGGGCGCGCCGGCTCCAGCATCGCGACAGTGGCACACAGCCCGGCCGCGGCGGCGATCCACAGGCCGAGCGGCGCACGCGACTGCAGCCAGCCGCGCGCCAGCAGCAGCGCGAACACCGGCGCGACCCACAGCCCGGTCAGCACCAGGTGCGGCGACGCACCCTGCAGCACCGCGACGCCGAAGCCGAGCGGGATCGCCAGCATCAGCGCCGCGCGCAGCAGCTGCAGCAGCGGCCGGCGCGTACGCCACAGCGGCTGGCGCATGGCATCGCGGCGCCAGCCCCACAGCGCGAGCATCAGCGCCAGCTGCACCGCGAAACGGCAGCCTTCGATCTGCAGCACGTCGTAGCCGCCGTGCAGCCGCGTGACCATCAGTTCGAGCCCGGCCCACAGCACCGAGAACGCGAACGCGAACAGCAGCGCGGCGCGCGCGGAAGGCGCGGTCCTCACAGCGAGCCCTCCTCGAAGGCCGCTTCCGGCTGGGCCGCAGGCGCCGGGCCGCCGAGGTCGAGGCCGGCCAGCACCAGCGCCGACAGCTGCACGATGCTCGGCCCCTTCAGCAGGTCGGCCACCGCCACCTTGGCCTTCAGCGAGGTCTGGATGCGGTTGCGCAGCTCCATCGCCATCAGCGAATCCATGCCCATCTCCATCAGCGAGCGCTGCGGGTCGACCGCGCGCGCGGCCGGCAGCGCCAGCACACGCACGATCTGCGCCGACAGGAAGCCCACCAGCAGCGCCAGCCGGTCGTCGGCCGGCGCCTGCGCCAGCTGCGCGAGGATGTCGGTGCGCGGGCCGTTGTCGGCGGCGCGCGCGGCCGGCTGCTGCGGCGCGGCCTGCACCAGCTCGCTGAAGAACGGCCCCAGGTTGCGCGGCAGGCGCGCGCGCACCAGCGGCATCGCCGCCATCTGCGGCGACGCGGCGGCCGCGAGCATCTGCCGCATCATCGCGACGCCGGCCTCCGGCGAGATCATGCCCAGCCCCATCGCGGCCCAGCGCCGGCGGTGCGTCTCGCCGATGCCGGCCGCCATGCCGACCTCGGACCAGCTGCCCCAGTCGATGGAAAGCGCGTGCTGGCCGCGCGAACGCCGCAGGTGCGCCAGCGCATCGACGAAGGAGTTCGCCGCCGCATAGTTGCTCTGCCCGGGCGAGCCCAGCAGCGCCGCGCCCGACGAGAAGCCGATGAAGAAGTCCAGCGCCAGGTGGGCCGTCAGCTCGTGCAGGTTCCAGCTGCCGCGCACCTTGGGCGCCATCACGCGCGCGAAGCGCCGCATGTCCTGCTCGGCCAGCAGGCCGTCGTCGACGATGCCGGCGGCATGCACGACGCCGCGCAGCCGCGGCATCTGCGCCGCGACCTGCGCCAGCAGGCGCGTCATCTGCCCGGTGTCGGACACGTCGGCCTGCGCCGCGAGCACCTGCACGCCGGCCGCCTGCAGCGTGTCGATCGCGGCCTGCGCCTCGGGCGACGGCGCACGCCGACCCAGCAGCACCAGGTGGCGCGCGCCTTCGGCCGCCAGCCACTGCGCGCTGACCAGGCCCAGCCCGCTCAGCCCGCCCGTCACCAGGTAGCTCGCATCCGGGCGCACCGGCGGCGCGCGGTGCTGCGTGATGACGATCTTGCCGACGTGGTGGCCCTGCCCCATGTAGCGGAAGGCCTCCTCGGCGCGCTCCAGCGGGTACAGCTTCTGCGGCAGCGGCTGCAGCACGCCGGACGCGAAGTCGGCCAGCAGGTCCTTCAGCATCTCGCGCACGAACAGCGGCCGCGCCGCGGCGATCTCGCCCAGGTACAGCGGGTGGTAGTGGCGGCCCGGGAACTCTTCGGCCACCTTGGCGGTGTCCCAGATGCCGGTCTTGCCGATCTCGATGAAATGGCCGCCCGGCTTCAACATGCGCAGGCTGGCGGGAATGAAGTCGCCGGCCAGCGAGTTCAGCACGATGTCCACGCCTGCGCCGCCGGTGTCGCGCATCACGTCGTCGGCAAAGCTCAGCGAACGCGAGTCGGCCACGTGCTGCACGCCCAGGCGCTGCGCCAGCGCGCGCTTGGCCGGGCTGCCGGCGGTGCCGAAGATCTCGGCGCCGGCGCGCCTGGCGAGCTGCGCCGCCGCCATGCCGACGCCGCCGGTCACCGCATGCAGCAGCACGCGGTCGCCCTTCTTCATCTGCGCCAGGTGCTTCAGCGCGTACTCGGCGGTCAGGAAGGTGACCGGGATGGTCGCCGCCTCGGCGAAGCTCATCTGCGGCGGTTTGAGCACCGTCAGCGAGGCCGGCGCGATGACCCAGGTCGCGAAGCTGCGGTCGACCATCGCGATCACCTCGTCGCCCACCGCCAGGTCGTCGACGCCGTCGCCGACCGCGGTGACGACGCCCGCGCACTCGTTGCCGAGCGGGCCCGCATCGCCCGGGTACATGCCGAGCGCATTCAGCACGTCGCGGAAGTTCAGCCCGGTCGCGAAGACGCGGATCTCGACCTGGCCCGGTCCCGGCACCTCGCGCGGCACGGCCTGCAGCGCCAGGTTCTCGAGCGAACCGCGCTCGGTGATGGCCAGCCGCAGCGGCTGCTCGGCCGGCACGAAGCGGCCCGGCACCAGGCGCGCGGCGTGGCGCACGCCGTCGCGCAGCGCGACGCGGTCTTCGGCATCGGCCTGCCAGAGGCTCGCGAACAGCAGCTCGGCCTCGTCGGCGCGCACCACCGGGTCGAGGTCGATGCGCACGCAGCGCGCCTGCGGCACCTCGGACGCGACCACGCCGCCCAGCCCCCACACGGTCGCCTGCACCAGGTCCGGCACCGATCCTTGCACCGGCTGCGCCGCGCGCGTGACCAGCCAGCGCCGCGCCGGCGAATCGCCCAGCGCCTGCACCGCGTGCAGCAGGTTGCCCAGCAGCTGCGCCTGCGCGGTCTCCATCGCCTCCAGCGTCTGCACGACCGGCGGCACCAGCGCCCACAGCAGCACCACGCCTTGCAGCGGGCGCGCGTCGGCGCGCGCGGCTTCGTCGATCGCGCGGCGGATCTGCGCGTTGTCGGCCGCATCCACCTGCCAGCCTTCGGCCAGCGCCGCGAAGCCGTCGCCGCGGTAGATCAACGCGACGCCCGCACCCTCGGCCTTCAAGCGGTTCGCGAGACCCGCGCCGACACCGGTGCGGTCGGCCAGGACCAGCCAGCGGCCGGGCGGCTCGCTGCGCGGGGTGCTCAGCGGCGCCGCTTGCCACGCGGTCTCGAAGGCCCAGTCGGGTTCGCCGACCGCGGGTGCCGCGCCCGCCGACGCGACGCGCTGCAGCGCCTCGTGCGTGACGCGGCGCAGCTCCAGCCCCGACAGCTCGGCCAGCACCTGGCCCTCGTCGGACAGCAGCAGCAGGTCGGCCCGCAGCAGCTCGGCATCGCGTTCGGCCGGCTCGACGCTCACCTGGCACCAGGCCTCGGACACGCCGTCGCGGAACACGCGGTAGCTGCCGATGCCGACCGGCACGCAGATGTCGTCGCTGTGCAGCGCGTCGTCGGCCCACGGCAGGCCGAGGCCGATCAGCTGCAGGCAGGCATCGAGCAGCGCCGGGTGCAGCACCAGGCCTTGCGTCGACAGGTCGGCCGGCAGCCGGACGCGGCCCAGCACGCGGCCGCCGTCGCGCGCGACCTCGGTGATGCCGCGGAAGGCCGGGCCGTAGTGCGCGCCCTGCGCGGCGAGCTTGTCGTAGTACGGTGCCACCGGCAGCGACGGCGCACCGGCGAGCCGCCACGCGGCGTCGACCGCCGGCGCGTCGCCCCGGCCCGGCACCAGCGTCGCGCTCGCGTGCAGGCGCCAGTCGCTGTCGCCGCTTTTGCTGAACACCTGCACCGTCTGCGTATCGGCCTCGGCCGGCGTCACGATGACCTGCAGCGTCGCCGAGCCCTGCTCGGGCAGCACCAGGCCTTCGCGGATCGACAGCGACTGCAGCCGGCCATCCTCGCCGCCCAGCACCTCGCGCGCCGCGGCCTGCGCCAGCTCGAGGAAGCCGGTGGCCGGGAACAGCGTGAAGTCGAAGATGCGGTGGTCGGCCAGCCACGGCTGCGCCGCGAGGCCGATCTCGGCCTGGAAGATGCGCAGCGGGCTCGCCACCACGCCGCCCAGCAGCGCATGCCGGGTGCGCGTGGGCGCCAGTTCGCTGCGCTTGTCGGCGGCGTCGAACTGCTGCCAGTAGGGATCGCGCTGGAACGGATAGCCCGGCAGCACCGCGCGCCGCCGGGCACCGCCCTGCACCGCCGCCCAGTCCGGCCGCACGCCGCGCACGAACAGCTGGCCCAGGCTGTCGAGCAGCGACGCCGTGTCGTCGCGGCCCTTGCGCAGCGATGCGATCCAGGCGCTGCCCGGCATCGCGCTGCCGCGCTGCGCCATGTTCAGCAGCGTCGGCTGCGGGCCGACCTCGACGAAGACGCGCAGGCCGTCGGCCTGCAGCGCCGCGATCGATTCGCCGAAGCGCACCGCATCACGCACGTGGCGGCGCCAGTAGCCGCTCTGGCAGACCTCGTCGCCGGCCAGCCGGCCGGTGAGGTTGGAGGCCAGCACCAGCTGCGGCGGGTGGAACGCGACCTGCGACGCGACCGCCTCGAAGGCGTCGAGCATCGGGTCCATCAGCGGCGAGTGGAAGGCGTGCGACACCTTCAGCCGCTGCGCCTCGATGCCGGCGGTGGCCAGGCGTTCGAGCGCGGCGTCGACGGCATCGCTGCGGCCGGAGATCACGGTGTTCTGCGGCCCGTTGGCGGCGGCGATGGCCAGCACCTGGGCATCGCGCGCGATCGCGGCGCGCACCGTGGCCTCGTCGCTGAAGACCGCGGCCATCGCGCCGTCGCGCGGCAGCGCGGCCATCAGGCGGCCGCGCTCGACGATCAGCTTCAGGCCGTCGGCGAGGCTGAACACGCCGGCCACGCAGGCGGCCACGTACTCGCCGACGCTGTGGCCCATCACCGCGGTCGGCTTGACGCCCCAGGCCTGCCACAGCTGCACCAGCGCGTACTCGATCGCGAACAGCGCCGGCTGCGTGAAGGCGGTGTCGTCGAGCCGTTCGGCATCGTTCCAGACCACGTCGAGCAGGCTGCGGCCGAGCAGCGGTGCCGCGAGGCGTTCGCACTCGTCGAGCGCGGCGCGGAACGCCGGCTCGCTGTCGTACAGCGCGCGGCCCATGCCGGCGTACTGCGCGCCCTGGCCGGTGAACAGGAACACCAGCTCGGGCACGGTGCCGCTGACGGCCCGGCCGCGCGACGTGCCCGGGCCGGGCTCGCCGGCCGCGAACTCGGCCAGCCGCGCGCACAGCGACTCGGCGCTGTCGGCGACGACGGCGAGGCGCTCGACGAAGTGCGAGCGGCCGAGGGCCAGCGTCGCGGCGACTTCGGCCAGCGGCAGCGGCGCCGACATCGCGTCGGCCAGGCGCTTGGCCGAGGCCTCGAGCGCGCCCGGCGTCTGCGCCGTCAGCACGAACAGCTGCTGCGCACGCGCCGCTGCGGGAGCGGCAGCCGCCAACGGGGCTTCCTCGAGCACGACGTGTGCATTGGTGCCGCTGAAGCCGAACGAGCTGACGCTCGCGCGGCGCGGCGTGCCGCCGGCACTGCCCCATGGCGTGCTCACCGTCGGCACCGTGATCGGGATCTCGTTCCACGCGATCAGCGGATTCGGCTGCTTCAGGTGCAGGTGCGGCGGGATCGTGCGATGCTGCAGCGCGAGCGCCACCTTGATCACGCCGGCCACGCCGGCCGCGGCCTCCAGGTGGCCGATGTTGGTCTTGACCGAGCCGATCATCAGCGGCGTCCCCGCGGGTCGCTGGCCGTAGACCTGGTGCAGCGCCTTCACCTCGATCGGGTCGCCGAGCGGCGTGCCGGTGCCGTGCGCCTCGACGTAGCCGATGTCGTCGGGCTTGACGCGCGCATTCGCCAGCGCGGCGCGGATCACCGCCTCCTGCGCGGTGCCGTTGGGGGCGGTCAGCCCGCTGCTGCGGCCGTCCTGGTTCAGCGCCGAGCCGCGCACCAGCGCGAGCACGCGGTCGCCGTCGCGCTGCGCGTCGGACAGGCGCTTGAGCACCAGCACGCCGCAGCCTTCGCCGCGCACGTAGCCGTCGGCCGACGCGTCGAAGGTCTTGCAGCGGCCATCGAACGACATCATGCGGGCGCGCGACGTGAGGATGGAGCCGTCGGCCGTCAGCGTCAGGTTCACGCCGCCGGCCAGCGCCAGGTTGGCCTCGCCGCTGCGCAGGCTTTGCACCGCCCAGTGGATGGCCACCAGCGACGACGAGCAGGCGGTGTCGACCGCGACGTTGGGGCCGTGCAGCCCGAGGAAGTACGACAGCCGCCCGGCCGCCACGCTGTGCGCCGTGCCCGACGGCGTGTAGGCATCGCCGTTGCGCGAGCCCACCGCCTCGGACAGCCGGTTCGCATAGTCGTGCGTCGTTATGCCCATGTAGACGGCGGTCTGGCTGCCGGCCAGCGACGACGGCGCGATGCCGGCGTGCTCGAGCGATTCCCAGGTCACCTCCAGCAGCAGGCGCTGCTGCGGATCGAGGCTGATGGCCTCGCGCGGCGAGATGCCGAAGAAGTGCGCGTCGAACAGGTCGACGTTCTTCACGAACGCGCCCCAGCGGGTGTAGCTCTTGCCGGGCGCGTCGGGGTTGGCGTCGAAGCAGGCCTCGGCGTCCCAGCGTTCCTTGGGCACCACGGTGACGCCGTCGGTGCCGCTGTTCAGGAACTGCCAGAACGCCTCGGGCGTGTCGCCATCGCCGGGGAAGCGGCAACCGATGCCGACGATGGCGATCGGCTCGGTGCGCGCCTGTTCCGCGGCCTTCAACCTGGCCTCGAGCTGGTCGATGGCCTGCAGCGAGCGCTTGAGCAGCGCGGCGTAGTCGGGAGTCTGCCTGGTGTCGGTCACGGTGTCTCCTGGGCCGGCTCGCGCGAACCGTTCGCCCTGAGCAGGGACTGAGCTTGTCGAAGGCCCGTGTCGAAGGGTTGGTGCCCTGGCACCTGGGCTTCGACAAGCTCAGCCCGAGCGAGGTGCGCGCAAGGCTTCGACAGGCTCAGCCCGAACGGGGAACGATCAATCACGGTGTCTCCTCAGTGCTGATGCCATCGAGGCGACGCATCAGCTGCATCGCAAGTTCATCCTCCGACAGCGCATCCAGGCTGTCATCCGCAGCTTGGGGGGTTGCTGCCGGGGGCACCACCGGTTCAGGGGAGGCATCGCCCATCTCGGCACCGAACACCTCGCTCGCCAGGTGCTCGGTCAGCGCGGCCACCGAGGGGTGGTCGAAGGTCAGCGTCGCCGACAGCGTGCGGCCGACCGCCTTGCCGAGCAGGTTGCGCAGCTCCACCGCCATCAGCGAATCCAGCCCCAGCTGGCGCAGCGGCTCGGTCACGTCCAGCTCGTCGGCGCGCTGCACGCCCAGCACCTTGACGGTGAGCTGGCGCACGTGCTCGCGCAGCACCGTCTTGCGGCGGTTCGGCGTCGCGGCGGCGATGCGCTCGTGCAGCGACGGGCCGGCCTGCGCGGCGTTCGCGGCGACGGCCGGCCCGGCCGCCGTGCCGGCCACCAGCTCGCTGAACAGCGGCGGCTCGGCACGCTGCTCGCGCAGCTGCGACCAGTCGCTCGCCAGCACCGCGATCTGCGCCGTCTCGAACGGGCTGCGCGCGCCGTCGCGCCGCATCGCGTGGTCGAGAGCCGCCAGGCCGTCGGCCGGCGCGATCGCCTGCAGCGAACCGGGCTGGTCGAGCTGCCGGTCGGCCGCGGCGCCGATCTCGGCCCACGGGCCCCAGTTGATGCTCAGCGTCGGCAGGCCCTGCGCCTGGCGGTGCCAGGCCAGCGCGTCCTCGAAGGCATTCGCCGCCGCGTGGTTGACCTGCCCGGCCGAGCCGGCGATCGACGCGCCGGACGAGAAGAACACCAGGAAGTCCAGTTCGCCGCACAGCGTGTGCAGGTTCCAGCTGCCGAACACCTTCGGGCCCATCACGTGCGCGAAGCGCGGCCAGTCCTGCCCGGCGATCACGCCGTCGTCCAGCACGCCGGCCGCATGGACCACGCCGGCCAGCGGCGCGTTGACACCGGCCAGCACGCGCTGCACGTCCTCGCGCAGCGCGACGTCGCCGAGCACCGCCTGCACGTCGACGCCCTGCGCCCGCAACCGGTCGATCGCCTGCTGCGCACGCCCGTCGGCGGCGCGCCGTCCCATCAGCACCAGGTGGCGCGCGCCCTGCGCGGCCAGCCACTCGGCCACGCGCAGGCCCAGGCCGCGCAGTCCGCCGGTGACGAGGTAGCTGCGCGATGCATCGATCGCGAGGCTGCCGTGCACCGGGTGCACGTCGTGGCGCACCAGCCGGCGCGCCAGCCGTCGCGGGCCGCGCAAGGCCACCTGGTCCTCGCGCGAGGCCGCCTGCAGCTCGGCCACCAGCGCGATCGCCGAGGCCGGGTTGTCGGCCGCCGGGTCGAGGTCGATGCGCATGCAGCGCAGCTCCGGGTGCTCGATCGCGACGACGTGGCTCATGCCCCAGGCCGTGGCCTGCGCCGGGTTCGCGCCTTCGTGCCGGTGCGTCGCCTGCGCACCGCGCGTCGCGATCCACAGCCCGGGCACCTGCGCTGCGGACTGCGCCGCCATCGTCTGCACCGTCTGCAGCAGCGCGCTGACCAGGAACTGCTGCTCGCGCGCGATGTCGTCGGTCGACAGCCCGGCATGTGCCACCAGGTCCAGCGCCTGCAGCTGCACGA
>NZ_JBFUEB010000112.1:0-19070 GCF_056404395.1 Rhizobacter sp. P2_D12
GTCTGGTGCCGCCTGATGGGCCGTGCGGTCGATCCGGCCGACCCGGGCCAGGGCACGATCTGGATCATCGACGACTTCAGCGACCGCAAGCAGCGCGAGACGCTGCTGCGCGACGCGCGCACCGCGGCCGAGGATGCGGTGCGGCTGAAGGCGGAGTTCCTTGCCAACATGAGCCACGAGATCCGCACGCCGATGAACGGCATCATGGGCATGACGCGCCTGACGCTGGACACCGAGCTCGACGAGACGCAACGCGAGAACCTGCTCATCGTGCAGGACTCGGCCGATGCCTTGCTGCGGCTGCTCGACGACATCCTCGACTTCTCCAAGATGGAAGCCGGCAAGCTGCAGCTCGCACCGGCCGATTTCGACCTGCGCGCGCGCCTCGCGGCGACGCTCGAGACGCTGATGCCGATGGCCTCGGCCAAGGGCCTGGAGCTCGTGCTCGACGTCGCGCCCGACGTGCCCGAGTCCGTCTGCGGCGATGCGGGCCGCCTGATGCAGGTGGTGACCAACCTGTGCGGCAACGCGATCAAGTTCACGGTCCAGGGCCACGTCGCCTGCCGTGTCGACCTGCGCCACGCCGAGGCAGGCGCCGTGACGCTGGGCTTCGAGGTGGTCGACTCCGGCATCGGCATCGCGAAGGAGGCGCAAGAGCGCATCTTCGAATCGTTCGTCCAGGCCGACAGCGCCGTCACGCGCCAGTACGGGGGCACCGGCCTCGGCCTGGCCATCTGCACGCAGATCGTGCACCTCATGCAGGGCGAGATCGGCGTGGACAGCGAGCCCGGCGTCGGCACGACCTTCCGTTTCACCGCGGCCTTCGACGGCCACTCGGCGCCGCCCGCACTCACCGCGCAAGAGGCGGCCGCGCTGTCGGGCCGCTCGGTGCTGCTGGTACAGGGCAACGCCGTGGCCGCGCAGGCCAGCGAACGCCTGCTGCGCGCATGGGGCGTCCAGGCCCTCGTCCTTCCGGCACGGGCCGCCGCGCTGGCCGCGGCACGCCTGGCGGCGCGGCATGGCGTGGCCTACCCGGCGCTGCTGATCGACGCGCCCCTGTGGTGTGCGAGCGACGCGGCCGCCGGCGATGGCCGTGCCGACCTGCCGGCGGCCACCCGCGTCATCCTGCTGGGCGAACCCCCGGCCGGCGCGGTGCCGGACGATGCGCCCGATCCGCCGGCCGCGGTGCGCAAGCCGTTGCGCGGCACCGACCTGTGCCGCGCGATCCTGGTCGCCTTCGGCGCCGTTGCCGCACCGGGGCGCGAGGCGCGCCGGCCGGCGTTGTCGGGGATGACGCGCGTGCTGAACGTGCTGGTCGCGGAAGACCATCCCATCAACCAGAAGCTCGCGCGCCGCATCCTGGAGCGCCGCGGCCACCATGCGACCGTGGTCGCCGATGGCGCGCAGGCGGTCGATGCGGTGGCCGCACAGGCCTTCGACGTGGTGCTGATGGACGTGCAGATGCCGGTGCTGGACGGCATCGCGGCCACCGAGGCGATCCGCCGTGCCGAGGCGTCGTCCGGCGCGCGCCGCATCCCGATCGTCGCGTTGACGGCGCACGCCCTCAAGGGCGAGCGCGAGCGGCTGCTGGCCAGGGGGATGGACGACTACCTGTCGAAGCCGTTCGACCCCGACGAACTGGTGCGCGTGGTCGAACGCCAAGGACCGTCCCCGCTCGCCGGCGGGCCGGAGCCGGCCGACACCGCCGTGGCCGTGGCGGCGATGCAAGCCGCGGCGGCTCCCGCCGATGCGGTCTACGACCAGGTGAAGGCGCTGGCCGGCGCGCTGGGCGACGTCGCATTCCTCGACGAGATGGCGCAGGCGCTGGCCGCCGACCTGCCCGCCAACCTGCGCGAGCTGGCCACGCTGGTGCACGGTGGCGACATGGCGGGCGCCGCGCGCGCCGCCCACCGGCTCAAGGGCGCCGTGGCCAATTTCCATGCGGGCGCCTCGGTGCGGGCGGCGGTCCGGCTGGAGGCGGCCTGCGGTGCGGCCGACCGGGCCGGCGCGGATGCCGCGCTCGCGGAACTGGCGGCCGAGGCGGACCGGTTGCTGCGCGCGCTCGCGAACGGCTCAACACAGGAGATCGAATGAAGATCCTCATTGCCGACGACGAGCCCGTCTCGCGCATGCGCCTGGCGCATGCGCTGCGGTCGTGGGGCTACGACGTGATGTCGGCGCAAGACGGCGACGATGCCTGGCGCCAGCTGAAGGGCTGCGAGGAGCCGATGCTGCTCGTCATCGACTGGGTGATGCCCGGCCTCGACGGCGTGGAGCTGTGCCGCCGGGTGCGGGCCGATCCCGAGATGCGGTTCCACCACATCATCGTGCTGACCTCGCGATCGGGCATGGAGGACGTGGTGACGGCGATCGACGCCGGCGCGGACGACTTCATCGCCAAGCCTTACCACCCGGACGAGATGAAGGTGCGCGTCGGCGCCGGCATCCGCATCCTGCGGCTGCAGCAGGAACTGCGCGTGAAGGCCAGCCACGACGAACTCACCGGCGTGCTGAACCGGCGCATCGTGATGGAGCTGCTGGACCGCGAGATCGAGCGCGCCCACCGCGACGGGCAGCCGCTGGCGGTCGGCATGCTGGACATCGACCATTTCAAGGCCGTCAACGACCGCCTGGGCCACCTCGCGGGCGACGCGGTCCTGGTGCAGGTGGCCCGGCGCGTGTCCGACTCGGTGCGCCGGGGCGACCTGACCGGCCGCTATGGGGGCGAGGAGTTCCTGCTGGTGCTGCCCGGCTGCACCCTGGCGACCGCGGCCGTGGTGGCCGAGCGCACGCGCCTTGCCGTGTCGACGCTGGCGGCCGCCACGCCCAAGGGATCGGTCTGCGTGACCGTCAGCATGGGGTTCGCGGTCTCGATGCCCGACCGTCCGCTCGGGCGCGATGACCTGGTGGAGGCTGCGGATCGCGCGCTGTACCGCGCCAAGGCGGGCGGGCGCAACAGGGTCGAGATCGCGACGCCGCTGGAGGCCGGGGAGGGCGAGGGGCAGCCGGGCTGAGGGCCCCGGCGTCGATCCCGGCTCAGAACCACGCCACCGGCAGGTTCAGCCCGACCGACTGCATCAGCTGCTGGCGCTGCACCTGCAGCTCGGGCGTCGGGGCGCGCCAGCGGCGGTAGGTGTGCAGGAAGTCGACCACGATGGTCGTGTCGTTGGCCGCCGTCGAGCTGCCGCGGCGCACGCCCGGGTTCACGTAGTCCTTGTGCACGATCGCGCCGCCGCCCTCGTAGTACTGCGGCGTCGCCTTCTGGCACACCGAMAGCAGGAAATCCCAGTCTTCCTGCGATTCGAGGTGCGGGTCGACGCTGCAGCCCTCGAGTGCCAGGCGGTGGAAGACGAGCGCGTTGTTCGGGATGAAGTTCTTCACGTGCAGCGATTCGACCGCCTGGCCGGCGAGGTTCGCGCGGTTGCGCGAGAGCACCGGGTGCGGGTCCTTCGAGCGGTCCTCGGTCAGCACGTCGAAATCGGAATACAGCACCCTGGCGCCGGGCTGCGTGGCGATGTGCGCGTGCGCGTGCTGCAGGTGGCCGGGCGCGAAGGCGTCGTCGTCGTCGAGGAACACCACCCATTCGCCGCGCGCGAGCTGCATGCCCAGGTTGCGGCTCTCGGCCGGGCCGTGCCGGCCGCCGCGCTTGACGAGCACGTCCTGCGCGCGCAGCAGCTCGGCGCAGACGCTGGCGGTGCCGCCGTCGAATGCGTCGGCCACGACGATGACCTCGAAATCCTGCCAGGTCTGCGCGTGCAGCGACCGCAGGTTGCGCGCGAGCAGCGCCGGGCGCAGGTGGGTGGTGGTGATGACGCTGAAGAAGGGCGGTCGCGACATGGGGAGGACTCCATCGGGGCGCATCTTGCGCATGAACGATGGCGGCATCCTAGGGAGCGGTCGAGCACCGGTCGGCCCGAATAACGGCCCAAAGCGAGGGCGTCTGAACCATATGGTAGGGATGTACCGGGACCGATGTCAGCGTGCTGCGGGCACCTGCTGCAAGGCCCGCGCGATGCGGTGCCGCGCCACCGTCGGCCTGGGCATCCGCACGTCGAACCAACTGCGCACGTCGGCGTCCAGCCCGATGCCGTGCATGTAGTTGTAGATCGCCTTCTTCAGCGCGCGGCCCATCGCGTCGTGGTCGGTGCCGGTGGGGTCGACGAAGCCGACGTCGTTCTTCGCGAAGCGGCCCTCGGGCAGGGGTTGCAGCGTGATGCCGTACTCGTCGGGCTGCTTGCCGACCGGCGAATGCACGGTGCAGGCGAAGCGGTGGAAGAAGCCGCTGCTGATGCAGCCTTCCTCGAACAGCTGGCGCACGTACTCCAGCGCGTCGACGGTGTCCTGCTCGTTCTGCGTCGGGAAGCCGTACATCAGGTAGGCGTGCACCAGGATGCCGGCGTCCGAGAAAGCCTGCGTCACGCGCGCCACCTGCTCGACCGACACGCCTTTCTTCATCAGCTTGAGCAGCCGGTCGGAGGCCACCTCGAGCCCGCCCGAGATCGCGATGCAGCCGCTGGCGGCCAGCTCTTCGCACAGTTCGCGGTCGAAGGTCTTCTCGAAGCGCACGTTGCCCCACCACGAGATCTCGACCTTGCGGCGCTGCAGCTCGGCGGCCAGCGCCCGCAAGGCCTTCGGCGGTGCGGCTTCGTCGACGAAATGGAAGCCGGTCTGCCCGGTTTCCTGCACGATGGCCTCGATGCGGTCGACCAGCGTTGCCGACGACGCCTGCTCGAAGCGCGCGATGTAGTCGAGGCTGACGTCGCAGAAGCTGCATTTCTTCCAGTAGCAGCCGTGCGCCACGGTCAGCTTGTTCCAGCGGCCGTCGCTCCACAGCCGGTTCATCGGGTTCAGCATGTCCAGCAGCGACAGGTAGCGGTCGAGCGGCAGGCCATCCCAGGTGGGCGTGCCGGTCTGGTCGAACGGCACGTCGGGCTCGGCGAAGCTGTTCATGTAGCGCACCTCGCCCGAGCTCGCGTCGCGCACGAAGCTGCGCACCAGCCGCTGCTGCGAGCGCCGGCCCTGCAGGTGCTCGATCAGCGCGAGCAGCGGGCGTTCGCCGGCGTCCAGCGTGACGACGTCGACGAAGTCGAACAGCCGCGGCTCCGACAGCTCGCGCAGCTCGGTGTTGACGAAGCCGCCGCCGAGCGCGATGGCCACCTGCGGATGCCGTGCCTTCACCGCCTGCGCGATGCGCAGCGCGGCATACATCGAGCCGGGGAAGGGCACCGACAGCAGCAGCAGGCGCGGGTGGTGCCGCTCGACGGCGGCGAGTGCCAGCGCGGCCAGGCGTTCGTCCACCAGGTTGGGCGCGGCGGCCAGCGCCGTGGCCAGCGGGTCGAAATCGGCCTGGCTGGCGGCCAGTTGCTCGGCATAGCGCACGAACTCGAAGCGGCCGTCGATGGCATCGCGCAGCACGTCGGCCAGGTCGTTGAGGTACAGCGTGGCGAGGTGGCGGGCGCGGTCCTGCAGGCCCAGCGCGCCGAAGGCCCAGGCGAGCGGGTCGCCGCCCTCGTCGTCGACGTAGACGTCGAGCGAGCGGAAGCGCGGGCCTTCGGGCAGCCAGCCGCGGCCGGCGATGCGGTGCGCGAGCGTCGCGTCGCGGCCCTGCAGGAAGCGGATGCACGGGGCGATGGTCGCGTGGTAGCGCTCGAACTGGGCGAGGAAGTTCGTGACCTGCTCCGAACGCGCGGCTTCGGGCATCGCCGCGGCGCGGCTGCGGATCTGCGCGAGCCCATCGGGCGACATCAGGTCCAGCACCAGCGCGAGCGCCAGGTCTTCCTGCACCGCGGCGATGCCGCGCGAGCGCAGGAAGCCGGTGAGGTAGGCCGTGGAGGGGTACGGCGTGTTGAGCTGCGTCATCGGCGGGATCACGGCCAGCACGCGAAAATCGTCGATGGACATGACGGGGACCAAGGGCGTCGGGGCGCGCCGGGCGTTGCACGGCCTGCATTATCGGCGATGCACCCGCCGGGCCGCGGGCCGTCGTCGCGCGATGCGAAAAGACCGCACGGCGAAAGCCGGTTTGCCGAAGATTGGCGGCGCTCGAACCCGTATGCTCCGTCGCTCCCAGTCACCGAGCCGCAGGAGACCCGCCATGGATGTCGACAAGCAGGTCAAGGTCTACGGATTCGCCGTCTTCGATGTACAGGCAGGCGCCATGAGGCCTTCCCGGTTCAAGGCGCCGCGCGAGCTGATCGCGACGCGCTTCAACGGCGAGGTGCTGGAAGGCACCGCCGAGTTCGTCGATGCCGACGCGCTGGACGAGGACGGTCGCTACCGCCGCGTCGCGACGGCCTGGGGCGAATTGACCTGACGATCCCGGATCGGCATCCGGGCTGCAGGCGGCGGCGCGCGACCGCCGGCACGCCGAGGCCGGCCAGCAGCAGCGCGATCGTCGACGGCTCGGGCACGGCGGCCGCGATCGATTCCACCTTGACGACCCTGTCGTTGTAGTCGAAGTCGCTGCCGTCCTCGTACGCGAAGGCCCGGTTGTTGGTGGCGCCATCCTGGTAGGCGAGCACGCGGTCCCGGCGCAGCCCGGCGTTCAGGCTGTCGGCGGTGAAACAGGTCGGCCCGCTCGCACCGACCTTGAAGTAGAAGCCGAACGAAGCCGGATTGATCAGCGCATGGCTCCAGAAACCGCAGTTGATCTCTTCGCCGCATTCAAGCTTCGCGCCGCGCGCGCTTCGGCCCCGTCACGCGCTGCATCCAGCGCGGTGCCCGCTTCGTCAGCCCCGCCATCACGTCGAAGGTGCCGCCGACCCCCATCGCGAACGGCACGCGCATCGCGCGCTGCCAGCGCGCGAGGAACTCCTCCTTGCGCGGCGAGTTGATCGCGACGAACAGGATGTCCGGGCGCGCCGCGGCGACCGCGTCGACCACCGCCGGTTCTTCGTCGGTCTGCCAGTAGCCGTTGCGGCGCCCGGCGATCGAGAGCCTCGGGTGCGCCGCCTGCGCGCGCCGAGATCACGAACAGCCCGAGGAAGCCGCCGCGCGAGAAGGTCATCAGCACCGTGATGCCGAACAGCGCCGCGCAGCGAGAACAGCGTCCACGCGAGCGCGCTGTTGAGCAGCAGGCTGATCTCATTGGCATGCATGCCCAGGCCGCACAGCACGGCGGCGGCGACCAACCCGGGCAGCAGGTAGCGACGCGGGTGCGGCGCATCGCGGAAAACCATCGCGACCAGCACGCAGAACAGCACCTGGAACATCGGCCGCATGAAGGCATCGCGCAGGTAGCCGCCGCCGTCCTCGAAGGCAGCATGCCCAGCAGCGCGGCCGCGCCCAGCGCCGCCAGCAGCACGCCGGTGGCCGGCGCCTGGCGGCGCAGCACAGTGGCGGACGGGAGGGGGAGGGAGGGCAGCTGCATTGCCGGACGGCGGGGCGTGATGGCGAAATGTGGTGGGCGCGTGTGGCAGCGGCGTGAAGGCCACCGTTTCATCGGCCGTGGCCTGGGCCGCGCGACGGAAATCGGTGACTTTGCGCTTGCGCGAAACCGTCGATGTAGGACATGACTTGACTCCGCTTGGGTCGAGCGGTCGACGCACCCGCCTGAGGGCGGCGCCTCGGACCTCGACGACGAACGGAAGCAAGCAGATCTGACACTGTCTGCCCGGTGGTGCCGAACCCGCTATGTGCGGTGGCGCATGGAAAGGGCGTTGGACAGGGCGTATGGTTCTTGCTTTACGTCGACCTGTCCGCTGTGGCCGGGTGAGGCGCACATCATGGTGGGGAACCGAAGTTCATGGCCAACTGGACCATACGGCACCGCATTCTCGCCAGCTTCGCCGCCGTGTTGGCGCTGATGATCGTCATGGGCGTCGTCGCCTACGCCTGCCTCGCGCGCGTCGCACAGGACGCGACCGTCATTCAGAAGGAGGCCCTGCCCGGCATGTTGCACAGCGGCCAGCTCATGGCCGCCTGGAAAGAGAACTTCGCGTTGACCCAGGAGCAAGTGCTCGAGACGGAAGGATCCGAGGTTCGCAGGGTCGAGTCGCTGCTGCGTGCCAACCGTGCAAGGCTGGACAACCTGACCAGGAGCTACGAGGGCACCATCTTCTCGGCCGCGGATCGCGAGAACTACGAGGCGTTCAAGAGCCTTCACGCTGCCGATGCCTACCTGCTCACGCAGGAGGACATCCTGAAGCTGAGCGCGGCCAACAAGAACGACCAGGCCCGGTCGCTGCTGCACAGCCAGCTCGATCCGCAGTTCGAAAAGGTCCGCGCCGCCGTGCAATCCGTCGTCGACTACAACATGACGGATGCCGTGGAGGCAGGCCGGCAGATCATGAAATCGGTAGCCACAGCCAACATTGCCATCGTGGTCAGTCTCGCTGCGGCCCTGTTGCTGGGGCTGGCGCTGGGCCATGTGCTGCTGCAATCGATCACCCGGCCGCTGGGCCGCTTGCTCACCGCCACCGATGCGATCAGCACCGGTGACCTGACTCAGCGGATGAACCTGGAGCGGCGCGACGAGTTCGGCACACTGGCGCAGGGGTTCAATCGGATGACCGAGCAACTGACGGTCTTGTTTGGCCAGGTCCGGCAGTCTGGCATCCAGGTCAACACCTCGGCGACCGAAATCGCCGCGACGTCCAAGGAGCAACAGGCCACCGCCAGCGAAATCGCCGCGACGACCACCGAGATCGGCGCCACGTCCAAGGAAATCTCCGCCACCTCGCGCGAGCTGGTGAAGACGATGAGCGAGGTGTCGCAGGTCGTCGAGGAGACCGCCCTGCTTGCGGGCGGCGGGCAGGAAGGTCTGCAGCGCATGACCGAGACCATGCACAACGTGATGGGGGCCGTCGGGGTGGTCGACGCCAAGCTCGCGGTACTGAGCGACAAGGCCGGCAACATCAACCAGGTCGTCATCGCCATCACCAAGGTGGCCGACCAAACCAACCTGCTGTCGCTGAACGCGGCCATCGAGGCCGAGAAGGCCGGCGAATACGGGCGTGGCTTCGGCGTGGTTGCCACGGAGATCCGCCGGCTCGCCGACCAAACCGCCATCGCAACCTACGACATCGAGCAGATGGTCAAGGAAATGCAGTCCGCGGTGTCGGCCGGCGTGATGGGCATGGACAAGTTCTCCGAAGAGGTGCGCCGCGGCATGCAGGAGGTGCAGCAGGTTGGCGCGCAGCTGTCGCAGATCATCGCGCAGGTGCAGGCGTTGGCGCCGCGTTTCGAGGCAGTCAATGAAGGCGTGCAGGCGCAGGCGACCGGCGCCGAGCAGATCAGCCAGGCGCTGACACAGTTGAGCGAAGCCGCCCAGCAGACCGTCGACTCGCTGCGCCAGTCGGGGCAGGCGATCGATGGCTTGCACCAGGCCGCCGGCGGGCTTCGCAGCGGCGTCTCGCGCTTCAAACTGGTGGAGGCTTGAGGAGCGAGGGCCAGCCGGATGCTATTCCTCCTCTTTCAGCTGGGCGGTGAACGCTACGCGCTCGATGTGGGTCAGGTCGTCGCCGTGCTGCCTCGGCTCGGCGTGAAGGCCATCCCCCACGCGCCGTCGTCGGTGGCCGGCCTGTGCCAATACCGCGGCGGCCCGGTGCCGGTCATCGACCTGAGCGAACTCACGCTCGGCCGCCCGTCGGCGAACCGCCTGAGCACGCGCATCGTGCTCGTGCAGTTCCCCGAGCCCGTCGGCGGGCCGCACCTGCTCGGCCTGCTGGCCGAAAGGGCGACGGAAACGCTGCGTCGCGACCCGGAGGACTTCGTTGCGGCCGGCGTCAGCGTCGACGCGGCGTCCTACCTCGGCCGGGTGACTGCCGACGCGCGCGGACTGATCCAGCGCATCGAGGTGCAGCGTTTGCTGCCACCGTCGCTGCGTGCGCTGTTGTTCGACGAGGCCGCGGCAGCGTGATGGACACCGCCCGTTTCGAGCACTTGTTGAAGCAGACGATGGGCCTGGACGCGGCCTCCATCGGCTCGGCGTCCGTCGAGCGCGCGGTGCAGGAGCGGCTGTCGGCCTGCGGGCTGGCAGACGCGCAGGCGTATTGGGAGCGGCTCAGCGGCTCGGGCACCGAATTGCAGGAACTCATCGAGTCGGTGGTCGTGCCGGAAACCTGGTTCTTCCGCGACCCAGCGTCCTTCGTGGCGCTGACGCGCCTGCTCCGCGATGCGGGGTCGCCCCGCCAGGCACAGGGCGTGCTGCGCTTGCTGAGCGTGCCGTGCTCCACGGGAGAGGAGCCCTATTCGATGGCCATGGCGCTGCTCGACGCCGGCTTCCCGGCAAGCGCGCTGCGCATCGATGCCGTCGACATCAGCAACCGCGCGCTGGCGAGAGCGCAAGGTGCGGTGTACGGCCGCAATTCGTTCCGTGGCAACGACCTGGCTTTCCGCGATCGCCTCTTCGTCGCGACCGCAGGCGGACACAGCCCGGTCGACACGGTGCGCCGGTTGGTGCAATTTCGGCACGGCAACCTGCTGGACGGCCTGGCTGCCGGGGCGGACCTCTACGACGTCATCTTCTGCCGCAACGTGTTGATCTACTTCGACCGCGCAACGCAGGACCGCGCCCTCGCGGTATTGGGCCGGCTGCTCACGCCGCGAGGCTGGTTGTTCGTCGGCCCGTCGGAGACGGCCCTGCTGTCGGACCACGGATTCATCTCCGCGAAGCTTCCGCTCGCGTTCGCCTTCCGCAAGGGGCCGGTGCCCGGCAGCGTCGTCAAGTTGCGTGCCACCCCTGCGCCATCCAAGCCCGTCCGCGCGCCAGCGTTGGCGGTCCCGCAGCCTGCTCGGCCCCGAGCGGCGCCGCCCGCTGCCGCGCCGCGGGCGTCTGCACGGACCGATGCGGCGACGGGCATCGACCGCGCACGGCGCCTTGCCGACCAGGGTCACCTCGCCGAGGCCGCGGCGCACTGCGAAGCGCATCTGCGCGAGCACGGTCCCACGGCCGAGGCGTTCAACCTGCTCGGCCTGGTGCGCGATGCGAGCGGCAAGCCGGACGATGCTGCCGACCAGTACCGCAAGGCCCTCTACCTGGACCCGAATCTCCACGAGGCACTGACCCACCTCGCGCTGTTGCTGCAAAAGCAGGGCGACGCGGCCGGCGCGCAGCGCTTGCAGCGGCGGGCCAGCCGGCTGCAGCAAGGCGGCGAGGCCTGACATGCATGCCGCGTCAATCGTCGCTGTCGGCCCGGCGCACATGGCCATCGACGATTGCTGGAACCGCATCGGCGTGCGCGGCGATGGCTCTTGCCCGGAATTGAAGCAGCACGTGCACTGCAGCCACTGTCCGGTCCATGCCGCCGCCGCGCTGGCCCTGCTGGATCGAGAGGCGCCGCCCGACTACCTCGCCGATTGCACCCGCCACATGGCACACGCTCCCGAGGCACGACAGGCCGATGCGGGCTCGGTGGTCATCTTTCGCATCGGCACGGAATGGCTGGCCTTGCCGACACCGGTGTTCCAGGAGGTCGCCGCGTTGCCGGCGATTCATTCGCTGCCGAACCGCCGCGACGGCGTCGTGCAGGGTGTTGCCAACGTGCGCGGCGAACTGCTGGTCTGCGTCTCGCTCGGCAGCGTGCTTGCCCTGGTCGGCATGGCCCAGGCGGCCGAGACCGGGCACACACGGCAACGCCTCGCATCACGGCGCCTGGTGGTGATCGGCCTCGACGGCCAGCGTCTTGGCTTCACGGTAGATGAAATGCGAGGCATTCAGCGCTTCGATCCGAGCACGCTGCAGGCGGTGCCCACCACCGTCGCCCGCGCGACCGCGACCTATTCCAAGGCGATCCTGACTTGGGAACAGCGCGCCGTCGGCCTTCTCGACGAACAACTGCTGTTCTACACACTCGAGCGGAGCCTGGCTTGAGCAGCGAAGATCTCAGCGAACTGTCGATGCTGGAGCTGTTCCGCATCGAAGTGGAGAACCACACGCCCTTGCTGACGGCGGGACTGCTGGCCCTGGAGCGAGACCCGGAAGCGGCCGACCAACTCGAGGCCTGCATGCGCGCGGCCCATTCGCTCAAAGGTGCCGCCAGCATCGTCGGCCTCGGCACCGCGGTGCGCGTGGCCCACGCGATGGAAGACTGCTTCGTCGCCGCACAGGAAAAGCGGCTGCGATTGCGCCAGAGCCACATCGACCCGCTGCTCGGCGGCGTGGATCTGCTCGCACGCCTGGCTCGAACCTCGGGGACGGAGCACGCTGGCGAGTCTCAAGTGCAGGCCTTCGTCGAGGCACTGACACGCGCAATGCAGGCCGATGGCGAAGACGGCCCGACGCCGAACGCGGCTGTGCCGGCGCCGGCAACCGACGTGCTGCCGACCGCCCACGCGGTCCTGGCCGCGCGCGACACCTCGGACCGCGTCGTGCGCGTCACCGCCGACAGCCTGAACCGGTTGCTCGGTTTGGCCGGCGAATCGCTGGTGGCCGCTCGCTGGCTCAAGCCCTTCGCCAGCTCGCTGCTGCGGCTCAAGAGGCTGCAGCACGAGGCCGTGCAAAGGCTCGATGCCATGCGCGACGAGGGGCCGGCAGCGACCGTGGAAGAGCGATCGCGGACCGCGCTGCACGAGATCAGGCGCCGCTTGCTCGAGTGCGAGCAGCTGTTGGCGCAGGGGCTGGTCGACCTGGAGCCCTTCGAGCGGCGCTCGGCCGATCTGTCGCGTCGGCTGTACGACGAAGCGGTGGCCTGTCGCCTGCGACCGTTCGCCGACGGTGTTCAGTCCACGCCGCGCATGCTGCGCGATCTCGGCCGCTCGCTCGGCAAGCAGGTCCGGCTCGACATCGTCGGTGCCGCGACGCCAGTGGACCGTGACATGCTCGAGAGGCTGGACGCACCGCTGGGTCACCTGCTGCGCAACGCGCTCGACCATGGCATCGAATCGCCCGAGCAGCGCCGCGCCGTGGGCAAACCTGCGGAAGGCGTCGTGCGGCTGGAAGCACGTCACAGCGCAGGGACGCTGCAGATCACCGTGTCCGACGACGGTCGCGGCATCGCACTCGACGCACTGCGCCGCGCCGTGGTCGAGCGCCATCACGCGAAGGCCGAGCTCGCGGTCGGTCTGTCGGAGTCCGAGTTGCTGGAGTTCCTTTTCCTGCCGGGGTTCACGCTCAGCCAGCGCGTGACCGAAGTGTCCGGGCGCGGCGTCGGGCTCGACGTCGTGCAGGACATGGTGAAACAGGTGCGTGGCAGCGTTCGCGTGTCGACGCAGGCCGGCCTCGGGACACGCTTTCAACTGCAAGTGCCGCTCACGCTGTCGGTGGTGCGCACCTTGCTCGTGGACGTCGGCGGCGAGCCCTACGCCTTCCCGTTGGTGCGCATCTTTCGCGTCCTGAAACTCGCTGCGCAGCAAGTCGAGCTCCTCGAGGGACGGCAGCACATCGAAGTCGACGGGCGACGCGTCGGCCTCGTCACCGCGCACCAGATCCTGCAAGCGGGCGAGCCGAAGGCAGCGGGTGGTGACTTGTCAGTCATCGTCGTCGGCGACCACGAGGACATCTACGGCCTGGTGGTGGACCGCTTCCTCGGCGAATGCGAGCTCGTGGTACAGGCGCTCGACCCGCGCCTGGGCAAGGTCAAGGACGTCAGCGCCGGTGCGCTGATGGAGGATGGATCGCCGGTGCTCATCATCGACATCGATGACATGATGCGTTCGGTCCAGAAGCTCATCGCGTCGGGCCACCTGAGCCAGGCGTCACCGAGAACCGACGCAGCCGACACCAAGAGGCGCAAGCGCGTGCTGGTGGTCGACGACTCGCTGACGGTGCGGGAACTCGAACGCAAGCTATTTGCGCAGCACGGCTACGACGTCGAAGTCGCTGTCGATGGCATGGACGGCTGGAACGCCGTGCGCACCGGCCACTTCGACCTGCTGGTGACCGACATCGACATGCCACGAATGGATGGCATCGAGCTGGCGACGCTGGTCAAGAAGGATCCGAACTTGAAGTCGCTCCCGGTGATGATCATGTCGTACAAGGATCGCGCCGACGACCGCAGGCGCGGGCTGGAGGCCGGGGCCGACCACTACCTGACCAAGGGCAGCTTTCACGACGAGACGCTGCTGCAGGCGGCCATCGACCTGATCGGCGAGGCCGTCGCATGAAGATCGCCATCGTCAACGACCTGGCCATGGCGGTGGAGGCCTTGCGGCGCGTGCTGGCGTTGCGGCCGGAACACCACGTCATCTGGGTGGCCGAGAACGGCGCGCAGGCGGTGCAGCGCTGCGCCGAGTTGCGGCCCGACCTCGTGCTGATGGACCTGCTGATGCCGGTGATGGACGGCGTCGAAGCCACGCGCCGAATCATGGCCGAGACACCGTGCGCCATCCTGCTCGTCACCGCCAACATGGGTATCAACACCGCTCGCATCTTCGATGCGATGGGCCACGGTGCACTCGATGTCGTCGATACGCCGGCGCTGGCCGGCAGTGACCTGCGTGCGGGCGCCGCGCCCCTGCTGGCCAAGATCGAAATCATCGGCAAGCTGATCGGCGACAGCGCCCCGGTCAGCGCCATTGTCGCCCGGGCTGCGGCGGCCTCGCGCGGGACCCGTCCACAGCAATTGGTCGCGATCGGCGCATCCGCGGGTGGGCCGGCGGCGCTGGCCACGCTGCTGCGCGGTCTGCCGGCGGACTTCCCTGCCGCCGTGGTCATCGTCCAACATGTGGACGAGCAGTTCGCCGCCGGCATGGCGGAGTGGCTCGGACAGCATTCGGTGCTGCCGGTCCGGGTCGCTCGGGAGGGTGATCGGCCGACCCGCGGCGCGGTGCTTCTCGCCGCCACCAACGACCATCTGCGGCTCGTGACGAGTGAGCGACTTGCGTACACGCCCATCCCGCAGGAGTATGTCTACCGCCCGTCGGTCGACGTGTTCTTCCACAGTGCATGTGCCCTGTGGCCGGGCCACATCGTCGGCGTGCTGCTGACCGGCATGGGGCGCGACGGCGCGCTCGGTTTGAAGGCATTGCGCGACCAGGGGCACCACACCATCGCGCAGGACCAGGCGAGTTGCGCCGTCTATGGCATGCCGAGGGCCGCTGCAGTGCTGGGCGCCGCAGTGGACGTCTTGCCCATCGACGCGATCGCGCCTCGATTGCGCGCTGTGCTTTCCATCAAACCAAGACCAGGGGGCCATGATGATCAACCTTGAAACGAAGAACCCCGATGCGCCGACGCCATTGGCGGCGAAGGACTACCCCGTCATGGTGCTGTTGGTCGACGACCAGGCGATGGTCGGGGAGGCCGTGCGCCGCACACTGCTGAACCAGCCGGGCATCGATTTCCACTATTGCTCCGATCCGGCGAAGGCGATCATGGTGGCCGAGCAGATCCGGCCGACGGTGATCCTGCAGGACCTGGTCATGCCCGGCATCGACGGCTTGACGCTGGTTCGCCGATACCGCGCAAGTTCGGCCACCAGCGAGATTCCGATCGTGGTGCTGTCGACCACCGAAGACCCAGCCGTGAAGGGCGATGCGTTCGCAGCCGGCGCCAACGACTATCTCGTCAAGCTGCCGAGCCAGATCGAGCTGGTCGCGCGCATCCGCTACCACTCCAAGTCGTACTCGAACCAGCTGCAGCGCGACGAAGCCTACCGGGCTCTGCGCGAGAGCCAGCAACAACTGACGGAGAAGAACATCGAGCTGGAGCGATTGACCCACCTCGACGGACTCACCGAGATCTGCAACAGGCGTCATTTCAACGAGCATATCCAGCTGGAATGGAGCCGGTCGCTGCGCGACCAAAGCCCGCTTTCCGTGTTGATGATCGATATCGACGACTTCAAGCAGTACAACGACACCTACGGCCATCTGAGTGGAGACGAGGCCTTGAAGCAGGTGGCAAGCACCTTGCAGCTGAATGCCAACCGGTCGACCGATCTCGTCGCCCGCTACGGTGGCGAGGAGTTCGCACTGATCATGACGACCACACCCCTGACCGGAGCCAGCTTCATGGCTGAAAAACTTCGCGAGGCCGTGCGGGCCCTTCAACTGGTGCATGGCGGTTCGACGGTGGCCCGGCACCTTACCGTGAGCGTCGGCGGCGCCTCGACGATCCCCGAACGCGGCGGCTCATCCCTTCAGCTCATCGAAGCCGCGGACAAGGCCCTCTACGAAGCCAAGCGATCCGGAAAGGACCGCGAGGTGATGCGTGAGTACCATCGTTGATGGACCCACCCCGCGCCGCTCGCTTCCCGAGCTCGCCGCTGGCGACACCGTGCTGCTGCGTCGTGGCAGCATGCCGCGCTTCCTGGTCCCGCCGGGCCAGACGGGCCGCCCCGCGTTCCACCCCGATCACGCAGCACCTGGAGCGGTTGCTGGCGCGCGGCGCGCGCTTCGTCGCCTGCCATGCCGACATGAACCACTTCAAGCCGTTCAACGACCAGCAAGGCTACGGGCGCGGCGACGAGATGATCCGGCTGGCGGCCCGGCTGGCGCTGACGCACTGCGACCCGCAGCAGGATGTCGTCGGGCCCGTGGGCGGCGACGACTTCAGCATCCGGCCTGACGGCCGCGTCCGGTTTACACCCCTGCAACACCCTCGTTGCAGCGCTGTCCCGGCGGCAGCCCCCCGCCGCTGTAACCCCCCGCTGTAAACCCCCTGCGGCCTGATTTGCAAAGTGCTTTACGAATCAGGCACTTGCCGCGTGGCATGGGCATTGCGATTCGTCCTTGACCGGTGCGTCCGTGCGCTGCCGGCGAGAGGAGACGACATGCTGACGATCGAGCAGGGTTCCCATGCGGCCAGGGTGTCGGTGCGCGCGCAGGCCGCGGGCGTGCCGCGCATCACGCCGATCCATGATCCGGTGGACAAGCGCCACAGCGACCTCAGCTTCAGCATCGACACGGGCGGACGACCGAGCTACCGCGTGCTGGTCGCGCGCGACCGCACGCTGTTCGCACCCGAGCAGGCCGGCGCACGCAATGCGTCGAACTTCTACGACAGCCAGCGCGAAGGCCTGCAGCATGACGACGGCCCGCCGTGCTTCTACCTCGTGCCGCGCAGCGTGCTGCACGCGATGCTGCCGGCACCGCGGCTCTTCTACACGGTGATCGCCTACGACGACCGCAACGGCACCACCGCCGTCTACGCGACCGCGCCGGAGAAGCTCGCGAGCGAGGCGCCGTCGGTCGTGCTGGCCAGCGACCTCGTCGGCAGCCTGTCGCTGATGTTCGGCACTTCAGTCACGCGGCTGACGCGCGTCGGCGCCAGCCTCGCGTTCGGCTTCGCCGAAGACGAGCCCGGCGAAGACCGCGACGCGTCGCCGCCCGATTCGACCGGCCTCGCGGCCGACGACGATTGGGGCGAGGACCGCGCCGGCGAGGCGGCCGCCTGCGATGCCGACGAGATCGCGCCCGAGGACGAACTCGACCACGCCGCCGCGTTCGACGCCGGCGGCGACGAGGGGTATGACGACGGCTACGCGGAGGGCGCGCAATCGCTGGCCGAGGACGACGCCCGTCCGCCGGTGCTCGAAGGCGCCGAGGCCGCCGCCGCGTTCGAGGACGCCGCACCCGACGCCGGTGTCGACGACATCTGGGGCGGCGCGGCGGGGTTGTCGGCGGACGACGACGGCTACGACGACGGCTTCGGCAAGTCCGAGCCGGCGGCGCAAGCCTATGAAGAGGTCGGCGAGGATCGCGAGCCGGTGCTCGAAGGGGCGCAGTCCTACGGCGTCGACGAGGTCCACGCGTTCGATGCGCCCGCGCGCGACCCCGTGCCCGAGATGCTCCCCGACGAGGATGCCGACGGCGCCCATGCCGCGCAGGCCGGCGAGCGTGACGACGACGAGGTCGAGGTGGAAGCGGCGCCGCGGCCGGTGCTGGCGCAGGCCCATGCCGATTCGTACGGCGACGACTACAGTGATGAGGACGGTAGCGACAGCGCGCAGTCCTATGCCGCCGCTCCCAATGTCGCCGCGCCATCGCCCGGTGCCACGCGCCAGCCGTTCGACATCGACGCCTGCAAGGCGATCCTCGCGCGCATCGCGCCGTTCGAGTCGGGCACCGACGGCTTCGCCCGAACGATCGAGGACGGCGAATTCGCCGGTCGTTTCGGCAGCAGCCACCCGGCGCACCAGCGCTTTCACCTGGGCCTGACCTTCGGCGCGTTCCCGTTCGTGCAGGAGCAGGGCACGCTGGGCCAGCTGCTCGCGCTGATGCGCGAGCGCGACCGCGCGAGCTTCGACGCCAACTTCCCCGACGCCGACCAGCTGATCGCCGTGACCACGGCGGCCGACGGCCCGCGCGCCTGGGAGTCGCCCGACGGCCTGTCGGCGCGGCTGCGCCCGGTCGCCGGCAAGCCGCTGTGGCAGGAGCCGTGGCTCGCCCGCTTCAAGCGCGCAGCCGCCCATCCGCCGTTCCAGGGTGCCCAGAACGAACTGGCAGCGCGCCTCTACGTGCAACCGGTGCTGCAGGTCGCGCAGCAGATCGGCCTCGACTCCGAGCAAGGCCTGACCCTGCTGATCGACCGTGCCGTGCAGATGGGCGCGCCGGCCGCGCTGGCCTGGGTGCTCGAGGCGGCGACGCCGGTCGAGACGCCGGCGCTGCGCCAGCGCGCGCTCGCCAGCCTCGGCCAGGCCGACCTCGCCGCGTTCCAGCGCGCCGCGCGGTTGCCGGTCACGGGCCTGTGGGATGTCGCCACGCACGCGGCGCTGATTGCCGCGCTGCGCTCCAGCCCCAACAGCCCGACGCCGGTGCTCAGCGGCAACGAGATCGTCGCGGCGATGCTGCGCCACGCGCAAGGCATGCCCTGGGCCGAACGCATGGCCCGGCTGCGCGACGCGACCTCGACCACCCGGCTGTTCCAGCTCTGAGCGACGGAGGCAGCCGCCATGCGCGCCGATCTGTCCTCCTCCAGCATTCCCGGCAACGGCCATGAGGTCGCCGCCGTGCGCCAGCTGGGCCAGGTGCTGCAGCAGGCCCCGTCGTACCACGCGCTCGCGCCCGACGCGCGCCGCGAGCTCGACCGCTCGCTGAGCCAGATCCAGCGCCTGCTCGACAGCGGCGGCAACGGCCTGGGCCTGGCCCGCCAGATGGCGCCCGACCTGCGCGCGCAGCTGTCGCCCGGCGGCGCGGGCGCGCCCACGCCGGCACCGACTTCCGGCTTCGCGCCGAGCGGTGGCCTG
>NZ_JBFUEB010000113.1:0-18988 GCF_056404395.1 Rhizobacter sp. P2_D12
GCCCTGCACGTGCAGGCCTTGCGTCAGTCGCTGCTTTTCGAGCAGGTGGTCGCGGAACACCTGGAAGGCGCGTGCCAGCTCGCCGATCTCGTCGGGTCGCGCGATGGCCGAACTGGGCTGCGCGACGTCGCCGCCGGCCAGCCGCGTCATCGTGCGCGTCATCGCCTGCAGGTCGCGCAGCACGCGGCGCACGTACAGCGCGCCGGCCAGCGCCGTCAGCACCGACAGCGCGCTCACCAGCACCAGCGCCGACGCACCCGAGCTGACGGTGTCGCGCACCGTGTCGCGGCGCTGTGTCGACACCTGGCGCAGGTCGGACACGTAGGCGCTGGCGCGTGCGCCGAGCTGCGTCGAATGGCTGCGCATCAGCTGTACCACGGTGTTCAGCTGGCGCTCGGTGCGCAGCAGGCGGCGCCGCAGCTGGAACGCGCCGTCGTCGCCGAAGCTGAGCCCCTCGAGGGCCTGCGCCAGCGCCGGCAGGCGGCGCTCTTCGCCGTTCTGGCGCACGTAGACCCACAGCGCCTCGACGTCGGCCTCGCTGCGGCCGAGCACGTTGAACTCGTCGGCCAGCTCGGCCGAGACCAGCGTGCTCCAGATCGCCAGCAGGCTGGGGCCGTCGCGCCGCACGCGCTCGCGGTCGCGGAACAGCTGATCGCCCAGCGCATCCAGCGTGTCACGCTGGCCGCGCAGCTGGCCTTGCTGGCGGCGCCGTTCGCTGGCCAGCGCGAGCAGGCTGGTCAGGTCGCGGTCGATGCCGTCGAGCATCGCGGTGGCCTCGAGCCGCGAGTCGGCCTGCGTCGGCAGGTCGCCCGACAGGCGGCGGATCTCGCCGAGCAGCGCGCGCACCAGCTGGCTGTCGCCGCGGCTGGGCGGCTGCATGTCGCCCTCGGCGATGCTGGGCGCGACGGCGGCCAGCTGCGACACCTTCTCGGCCAGTTCGAGCACGCGCGCGATCTCGGGCATCACGCCGGCCTCGAACTCGTCGAGCGCGCGCTGGTTGTGGCGCATGCCGGCGATGCCGGTGACGGCCAGCACGATGGTCAGCAGCAGCAGCGCGAGGAAGGTGGCGAGCAGGCGGGTGCGGATCGCAAAGCGGGTTGGAACTTCGCGGGCGGGCACCTCGTGCGCCGCCGGCGCGTCCGCGGCGATCGAATCAGCCACGCGTCACCGGCACGCCGAACACGTAGCCCTGGCCGCGCTCGGTGCGGATGTAGGCGGGCTGGCGCGGGTTGGGCTCGATCTTGCGACGCAGGCGCAGGATCAGCACGTCGACGCTGCGGTCGTAGGTGTCGGCGTCGGTGCCGCGGAACTGCGACAGCAGCTCGTCGCGCGCCCACACGCGGCCGGCCTGCGAGACCATCGCCGACAGCAGCGCGAACTCGCCGCGCGTCACCTCGCACGTTTCGCCGCTGCTGCGCGCCAGCGTTCGGGCGGTGCGGTCGAGCACCCAGTCGCCGAACAGGTAGCGCTCGTGCACCGGGTCGCCGGGCCGGGCCGCGGGCTGCGACAGCTCGGTCGAGCGGCGCAGGCTGGCGCGCACGCGGGCCAGCAGCTCGCGCCCGGAGATCGGCTTGACGAGGTAGTCGTCGGCGGCGAGTTCGAGGCCGAGCACGCGGTCGGCCTCGTCGCCCTTGCCGCTCATCATGATGATGGGCACGGTGGACGTGCGGCGCAGCTCGCGCGCCAGCGCCAGGCCGTCCTCGCCGCGCAGCTTCAGGTCGAGCATCACGAGCGAGTGCGGGCGCTGGCGCAGCGCGCGCTGCATGTCGTCGCCGGTCTGCACGGTGGTGGGCTGCAGGCCGCCTTCGGTCAGGACCGAGCCGATCCAGTCGAGCACGTCGGGCTCGTCGTCGAGGACCAGGATGCGGTGGGCGCAGGGCATCGCGGGACTATACGGAAGCGCGCGGGCATGGGCCTCGGGGATGTCCCTCGACGGCGCTGCAGTGCGTCGTCGTCCGAATCGGCGAGTCTGCACGTCGCCGACGAGACCATCGAGCTGTGTCTCGCTCTCCCTGAAGGCGAGCGATGCCGCGTGGCGGAGTGCTTGCTGGACTCGCTCCAGGATTCGGAACTGATGGGGCTTGAGCTGGCATCGCGCTGCGAGGTCGGCCTGCCTTTGCCGCAGTTCTTCACGACGAAACTCAGAGCGCTGTTGCTCGCAGGACTCGCGTCCCCTGTCAGCGAGCGCAGTCACGAGAGCTTCTTCGAAGGCCTTCGCAGTAGAGCCTGCCAGCAGACCACACATTTCCCCCAACCGGATTTGGTTGAAGAGCTTGCCCAGCGCGGTCTGTCGCTGTCTCCTGAAGACCGTGCGCGCCTTGCCGAGAGACTGCTCGACTCGCTTCAGGAGCCCACTCTTGCAAAGATCGAAGCTGCCTGGGACGAAGAAATTGAGCGTCGAGCGGCCGCCTATGAAGGAGGCGAAGTGGAGACCTTCGCCGCGGAAGACGTATTTGCCGAGGCCAGGCGTATCGCGCCGTGACACGAGTCCGGTTCACGGCGGGAGCGCGTAGAGAGTTGCTTCACGAGACGAAGTACTGCGAAGAAGCAAGGAAAGGGGCCGGGCGGCTGTTCAGTTTGGCGATCGAGGCCGTTGTCGCACGAGCTCTTGCATTCCCGCAGTCTGGCAAGACTGCACCAAAGCTCGCTCATCGGGTTTTCTGAGTGATTCGGGCGAACAGCATGCCGCACGCCGGCAACTGCGCATGCCCGTCTTCCAACTGCGCACCCACGGAGCGCTCGGCGATCAGCTCCGCCCCGGCGGCCACGCGGTAGGCCGCCGGCTGGTCCGACAGGTTGAACAGGCACACCAGAGTCTCGTTCCCCGCGACGCGTTCGAAGGCCAGCACCTGGTCGGTCGGCGACATCAGCAGCAGCGCACCCTCGTGCAGCGCGCGTTCCTGTCGGTGCCATCCCAGCCAGCCGACGTAGAACGCATGCAGCGACTGCGGGTCGCCCACCTGCTCGCGCACCGCCAGCGGCAGGTGCTCCTCGGCCACCGGCAGCCACGGCCTGCCGATCGTGAAGCCGGCGCCCGGCGCGCGCGTCCACGGCATCGGCGTGCGGCAGCCGTCGCGGCCCATCTTCTGCGGCCACATCGTGATGCCGAACGGATCCTGCAGCAGCTCGAAGGGCACGTCAGCCTCGGTCAGGCCGAGCTCCTCGCCCTGGTAGATGCACTTCGCGCCGGGCAGGGCCAGCAACAGCGCCGCCGCCAGCTCGGCGCGCTGGCGCGGTGTTCCGCCGATGCCGGCCCAGCGCGAGGCGACGCGCTCGACGTCGTGGTTGCCCACCGACCAGCACACCAGCGAGCGGCTCGCGTCGCGCAGGTATTCCTCGAGCACGCCGGCCAGGTGGCGGGCCGAGCAACTGCGCTCCAGCAGGCGGAAGACATAGGCCATCTGCAGGCGCTTGTCGCCCCGGGTGTAGTCCGCCAGCGTCTTGTACTGCCGGTCGTCGCCGATCTCGCCCAGCAGCACCGTGCCCGGGAAGCCATCGCACAGCGTGCGCAGCCGCTCGATGAAGCCCAGGTTCTCCGGCTGCGTCTTGTCGTGCAGGTGGCGCTGCCACGCATACGGGTTGCTGCGGTGCGCCGCGCCGGCAAACTGCCCCGGCGGCTGCGGCGGGTTGTCGCGCAGCAGCTTGTCGTGGGTGTAGAAGTTGACGGTGTCGAGCCGGAAGCCGTCGACGCCGCGCACCAGCCAGAAGCGCGCCACATCGAGCAGCGCGTCCTGCACCGCCGGCGTGTGGAAGTTCAGGTCCGGCTGGCTGGCCAGGAAGTTGTGCAGGTAGTACTGCTCGCGCCGCGTGTCCCACTGCCAGGCCGAGCCGCCGAAGATGCTGAGCCAGTTGTTCGGCGGCGTGCCGTCCGCCTTCGCATCGGCCCACACGTACCAGTCGGCACGCTCGTTGCTGTGGTCGGCCCGGCTCTGCACGAACCACGGGTGGCGGTCCGAGCTGTGGCTGAGCACCAGGTCGATCATCACCTTCAGCCCCAGCGAGTGGGCGCATTCCACCAGCGTCTCGAAGCTGCGCATGCTGCCGAACATCGGGTCGACGTCCAGGTAGTCCGACACGTCGTAGCCGAAGTCGGCCATCGGGCTCTTGAAGAACGGCGCGATCCACACCGCGTCGACGCCGAGGCCCTTCAGGTAGGGCAGCCGCGCGGTGATGCCGTCCAGGTCGCCGATGCCGTCGCCGTTGCTGTCCTGGAAGCTGCGCGGATAGACCTCGTAGACCACGGCGTGGCGCCACCAGTCGTTGCGTGCATTCATGGTCATCCCTTGACGGCGCCGGCCGTCAGGCCCGACACGATGTAGCGCTGGAAGGCCAGCACCAGCGCGATCAGCGGCAGCGTCACGATGACGGACGCGGCCATGATGTTTCCCCACGGCAGTTCGTAGCTGCTCGCGCCCGAGATCAGCGCGATCGCCACCGGCACCGTGCGCTCGTTCGACGACAGCGTGAAGGTGAGCGCGAACAGGAACTCGTTCCACGCGCCGATGAAGGCCAGCAGCCCGGTCGCCACCAGGGCCGGCCACAGCATCGGCAGGAAGACGCGGAAGATCAGCGTGAAGATGCCGGCGCCGTCCATCAGCGCCGCCTCCTCGATCTCCTTCGGCAGGTCGCGCATGAAGGTGGTCAGCACCCACACGGTGAAGGGCAGCGTGAACAGCAGGTCCGACAGCATCATCGCGGCCAGGCTGTCGTACAGGCCGAACGCGCTGACCAGCTCGAACAGCCCCGACAGCACCGCGACGTGCGGGAACATCGAGACACCCAGGATGGTCAGCAGCAGCGTCTGCCGGCCGCGGAAATCGACGCGCCCGAGCGCCCAGGCCGACAGCAGCGACAGCCCGAGCGACAGCGCCACCACCACGCCGGCCACCAGCGTCGAGTTCAGCAGGTTGGTGCCGAAGGGCTGGTCGCGAAACAGCGACACGTAGTTGCCGGTCACCGCCCGGCTGGGCCAGAACTGCGCGCCGAACAGGTCGCTGCCCTGCTTGAACGAGGTGGCGATCGCATAGGCCAGCGGGAACAGCGAGACGAACACCACCAGCAGCGATGCGCCGCGGCGCAATCCAGTCGCCCAGATTCCGGAGCGTGAGGCATGGCGGCGCATCAGCGTGCCTCCCGCATGCGCGAGCGCGTGGCCAGCAGCCAGGCAAGGGTGACCACCGCGATGGTCGCGAACAGCAGCGTCGCCGCGGCCGAGCCGTGGCCGATCTTCTGGAAGTCGATCAACTGCTCGCGCACGTACACCGACATGCTGCGCGTGGCCCGGCTGTTGGACGTCATCACGTAGATCACGTCGAACACGCGCAGCGCATCCAGCCCGCGGAACACCATCGCCACCAGCAGCGCCGGCAGGATCAGCGGCAGCGTCACGTGGGTGAAGACGCGCCATGGCGGCACGCCGTCCACCTCGGCCGCCTCGTAGCAGTCGCGCGGCACCATCTGCAGCGCGGCCAGCGTCAGCAGTGCCATGAAGGGCGTGGTCTTCCAGGCGTCGACCAGCACGATGGTGACGAACGACAGCTCGGGGTCGGCGGTCCAGGCGAGCGGCTCGCTGACCAGGCCGCTGGCCACCAGCGCGGTGTTGATGATGCCGAACTGGTCGTGCAGCATCCACGTCCACATCTTGGCCGACACCACGGTCGGGATCGCCCACGGCACCAGCACCGCGGCGCGCAACGCGGTGCGCAGGCGCGACGGGTGGTTCAGCAGCAGCGCGATGCCCAGGCCCAGCAGCGTCTCGAGCAGCACCGAGCTGCCGGCGAACAGCAGCGTGTTGCCGACCGAGGCCCACCACTCGGGGTCGCGCAGCACGCCGCTGTCGCCCAGGTAGTTCGACAGGCCGACGAATTGCCGCGTGGCCAGCGACGACAGCCTGGCGTCCGTCAGGCTGAAGAAGATGGTGCGCGACAAGGGCCAGCCGGCCACCGCGGCCAGCACCGCGGCGGTCGGCAGCACCAGCCACCAGGCCTGCCGGGACCGCAGGCCCCTCAATTCCATTTGTCGGCAGGCGCCAGCTTGTTCAGCTGCTTGTCGAGATCGGCCACCGCCTTGGATGCCTTGGTCTTGCCCGAGATCACGTCGTGCGCGGCGTTCCAGAACAGGTTGCTGACCTGGTTGTACTGCGCGGCGGTCACGGTGGACGGGCGGCTCACCGCGGCGGCGAAGGTGCTGCCCAGCTCGGCCATGAAGGGGTTGGCCTTCATCACGTCGGCGTCCTTGTACAGGGCCGGCAGTGTCGGGTTGTACGAGGCCTTGATGGCGCGGTCCTTCTGCACTGCGGCGCTCACCAGGTAGTTCACCAGGTCGGCGGCCACCGCCTGGTTCTTCGAGTACTTCGACACCGACAGCTGCCAGCCGCCCAGCGTGGCGGCACTGCGGCCGCCTTTCGATCCGTCGGCGCCGGCGGGCAGCGGCATCACGCCCACCTTGCCGGCGATCTGGCTGTCGGGCTTGTGCGCCAGCGCCCACACGTAGGGCCAGTTGCGCAGGAACACCGCGTTGCCCGACTGGAACACGCCGCGGCTGTCTTCCTCGGCGTAGTTCAGCACCGCCTTCGGCGTGATGGTGCCGACCCAGCCGGCGGCCGTCTCCAGCGCCTTGATCGCGTTGGCGTTGTTGACCGACACCTTGCCGCTCGGCTCGACGACGGCGCCGCCGCCGAAGCTCGCCAGCCACTCAGTGGCGTTGCAGCTCAGGCCTTCGTAGGCGCGGCCCTGCCAGACGAAGCCCCACATCTTCGGATTGCCGGCGGCGCGCTCGGCGTCCTGGATCTTCTTCGCGGCGGCGCCCAGCGCGTCCCAGGTGGTGGGCGGGGCGATCTTGTACTTTTCCAGCAGGTCCTTGCGGTAGAACAGCAGGCCGGCATCGGTGAACCACGGCATCGCGACCAGCTTGTCGCCGACGGTGTTGTTGGCGACGATGGCCGGGAAGTGCTCCTTCTCGGCCCCCTTGGTGAAGGGCTTCAGGTCGATCAGGTGGCTGGCCAGCAGGCCGGGCCAGACGACGTCGATCTGGTAGATGTCGATCTTGTCGGAGCCGCTGCCGAGGATCTGCTGGTACAGCGCCAGGCGCTCGTTCGAATCGTTCGGCGCGTTGATGACCTGCACCTCGTTGCCGGTCTTCTGGGCCCAGGCGTCGGACTCCTCCTTGCAGAGCTGGAACTCCAGCCCGACCGCGCCGCACGAGATCTTCAGCGTCACGGCCTGGGCGCCGAAGGCCGCGAGGCAGAGGGTGGCGGCCAGCGCGGTGGCCCGAAGGGTGGCTTGCATGGTGTGTCGTCTCCTGGGGTCGGGGCTGTCGTTGCGCAGCCCGCGGCGCGAATTGGAGGCGCCGGCCGTTAACGCGTCATGTCGCGTTCCGGCGCGCCGTTCACGATTGAAACACTGCGCGGCGGCACAATCGGCCGATGGCTGCTTCCACGTCCTCGATCGCGCGCGTCACCGGTTCGCCCTGGGACGGCGTGCACGGCACGGCGATGGACAGCGACCGCCACTACGCCCGCCACTGGCATGCGACCTACGGTTTCGGCCTGATGCAGCAGGGCGCGCAGCGCTCGGCCAGCGGGCGCGGCCAGGTGGATGCGCAGGCGGGCGACGTGATCACGACCAACCCCGGCGAGGTGCACGACGGCCGGCCGCTGGGCGGGGCGTCGCGGCGCTGGCGCATGGTGTACCTGACGCCGGCGGCGCTGGCGCGCTTTGCCGGCACCGGCGACGATTTTGCGGTGACGCGGCCGGTGCTGGCCGATGTGCCGTTGCGGGCCGGGCTGCTGCAGCTGTTCGCGCGCCTCGATGCGTGGGAACAGGGGCGCATGCAGGCGCTGGGCTGCGAGGAGGCGCTGGTGCGCGTGTGCGGCGAGCTGGTCGAGCGGCATGGCAGCCGCGCGGCGCCGCGCGAGATCGGCGGCGAGCTCGGGCGCGTGCGCGAGCGGCTGGCCGATGAGCTGCAGAGCCCACCGACGCTGGACGAGCTGGCCGCGATGGTGGGCGCCAGCAAGTACCAGTTGCTGCGGCGCTTCGAGAAGGCCTGCGGGCTGCCGCCGCATGCCTGGCTGCAGCAGGAGCGGGCCGAGCGGGCGCGCGGGCTGATCCGCCGCGGGGTGCCGTTGGCCGAGGTGGCGGCCGCCTGCGGGTTCTCCGACCAGAGCCACATGACGCGCGTGTTCACGCGGCTGCATGGCTTCACGCCGGGGGCGTGGCGGGCGGCGGGGCTGCAATAACGTTCAAGACGCCTGCGGACCGGGCCGGGACACTGCGGGGCATCCCGACTCCCGGTTCCGCACGCCATGTCCTCCTCGTCCTATGTCCACGGTTACCAGCTGCACGAACGCGAGCGCCTGACCGACCAGGCGCGCACCCTCGTCGACCTGCTGCACGGCGACACGCATTTCGCGGCCGGCAGCCGCGTGCTCGAAGTGGGCTGCGGTGTCGGCGCGCAGACGCTGACGCTGGCGCGGCGCAGCCCGTTGGCGCGCTTCACCAGCTTCGACGTGTCGCACGACTCGCTGGCCGAGGCGCGGCGGCGCGTCGAGCAGGCGCGGCTCGGCAACGTGGAGCTGCTCTGGGCCGACCTGGCCGACCTGCCGTTCGCGCCCGCCTCGTTCGACCACGTGTTCGTCTGCTTCGTGCTGGAGCACCTGCCGCACCCGGTGCAGGTGTTGGGGACGCTGGCGCGGCTGCTGAAGCCAGGGGGCCGCATCACGGTGATCGAGGGCGACCACGGCACGGTGTGCTTCCATCCGGAGGGCGCGGCGGCGCGCGCGGCGATCGCCTGCCAGGTCGAGCTGCAGCGGCGCGCCGGCGGCAATGCACTGATCGGGCGGACACTGCAGCCGCTGCTGGTGGGGGCGGGGTTCGAGGCGGTGCATGTCAGCCCGCGGCTGGTGTATGCCGATGCGAGCCGGCCGGGGTGGGTCGACGGGTTCACGCGCAAGACCTTCAACGCGATGATCGAAGGGGTGAGGGCGCCGGCGCTGGCGGCGGGCTTGGCGACGGCGGAGGGGTTCGATGCGGGGTTGCGGGAGCTGGAGCGGACGGCTGAAGGGGACGGCGTGTTCTGCTACACCTTCTTCAAGGCCGTGGCTAGTAGGTCGAACGGCCGCCCGTGAGATCGAACACCGCCCCGGTGCTGAACGAGCACTCCTGCGACGACAGCCAAGCGATCATCGCCGCCGCCTCGTCGACGGCCAGGAAGCGCCCCATCGGGACCTTGGCCAGCATGAAGTCGATGTGCTGCTGCGTCATCGTCTCGAAGATCGCCGTCCTGGCCGCCGCCGGCGTCACCGCGTTGACCAGCACGCCGCGCGTCGCCAGCTCCTTCGCGAGCGACTTGGTCAGCGCGATCAACCCCGCCTTCGATGCGCTGTAGTGCGAGGCGTTCGGGTTGCCTTCCTTGCCCGCCACCGACGCGATGTTGACGATGCGCCCGTAGCCGCGTTCGATCATGTGCGGCACCAGCGCGCGGCAGGTCAGGTAGGGCGCGACCAGGTTGACCTCGATCACGCGCCGCCACACCTCGGGCGCGAGCTCCCAGGTGGCGCCGTTGCCGCCGGTGATGCCGGCGTTGTTGACGAGGATGTCGACCCGGCCCCATTGCGCGATGGCCGCCTGGGCCGCCTTCTGCACCGCGGCCTCGTCGCTCAGCTCGACCGCATGCGTCGCCACCGGTCCCAGCGCCTGCAACGCGGAGTGCGCCTGCGCGAGCAGCACCACGTCGTTGTCCCACACCAGCACCTTGGCCCCCGAGCCGAGCATGCGCTGCGCCGTCGCGAAGCCGATGCCCTGCGCACCGCCGGTGACGATCGCCACCCGGCCGTCGAGGTCGATCCGGTTCATCGCAGCGCCTTCAGCGTCTGCGCCGCGTTCGGCCCGGCCTCGCAGTCGGCGATGTACTGGCGGACGATGTCGGCGAAGCCCGCATCCGGCTTCAGCCCGAGCCGCGCGGCCCGCGGCGCATGGGCACCCTTGGCCCAGCCGTCGACGATGCCGGCGATGCGCGGATCGCAGACGAAGCGCACCTGTTCGCGCACCGCGCGCCCGGCCACCTCTTCCAGCGCATCCAGCATCTCGCCGACGCAGACGTTGAGCCCCGGCAGGTTCATCGCCAGCCGCCCGTGGAAGGCGTCGCGGCTCGCCTCGTACACCGCGATCAAGCCCTCGACCGTGCGCGCCGGCGAGGCCACCGGGTGGGACACGTTGGCGGGCACCGGGCAGATCGCCTGCTCGCCGGCCAGCGGCTCGCGGATGATGCCGGAGAAGAACGACGAGGCCGCGCCGTTCGGCCGCCCGGGCCGCACCGTCACCGTCATCAGCCGCGCCGCGCGGCCGTCGATGAAGCCCTTGCGCGTGTAGTCGGCCAGCAGGTACTCGCACATCAGCTTGTGCGTGCCGTACGAGGTCTGCGGGGCCGGCAGCGTGTCGTCGCTGACGCGCTGCGGCAGCGGCACCGCCGCATCCGGCCCGAACACCGCGACCGAGCTCGAGAACACCAGCCGCGGCACCGCCGCGCCGCCCTGCACGGTGGCGCGCAGCGCATCGAACAGCGCGCGCGTGGTGTCGAGGTTGGAGCGCAGCCCCAGCTCGAAGTCGGCCTCGCATTCGCCCGACACCGCCGACGCGAGGTGGAACACGCCGTCGAAGGGTTCGTCGCGCAGCGCATCGCACTGCGCCAGCAGCGGCCCGGTGCGCACCTTCACGCGCGGGTCGGCCAGCAGTTCGGCGCGTGGCGCCACCTGGTCCGCCAGCACCAGGGTGTCGATGGATTGCCCGTTCAGCGTGCCGCGTGCCAGCAGCGCCTGGGCCAGGCGCGTGCCGATGAAGCCGGCGCCGCCGGTGATCAGCAGTTTCATGGGGAGCCTCCCGTCGAGACCAGCTCGGCGCCCGTTGATCATGCGCGCAGCGCGGGTCAATACGAGCAGGGCCAGCGCCGATTGACAGGGTCTTTGGGTCGTCATACAACCGCCTGCCGATGGGGCCAGCGCTGTCCCGACCCTTCCACCCTGATCCAGTCGAGGCATGACGCATGGCCCGTGTGAGCATCCAGTCGGTGAAGAAGCGCTTCGGTGCGGTGCAGGTGCTGCACGGGGTCGACATCGAGATCGCCGACGGCGCGTTCACGGTGCTGGTGGGGCCTTCGGGCTGCGGCAAGTCGACGCTGCTGCGCATGATCGCGGGGCTGGAGGAGATCTCCGACGGCGAGATCCGCATCGGCGAGCGGCGCGTCAACGAGCTGCCGCCGAAAGAGCGCGACATCGCGATGGTGTTCCAGAACTACGCGCTGTACCCGCACATGACGGTGCGCGACAACATGGCCTTCTCGCTGATGCTCGCGAAGCAGGACAAGGCCACGGCGGATCTGAAGGTGGCGCGCGCCGCCGAGATCCTGGGCCTGGGCGCACTGCTCGACCGCTACCCGCGGCAGCTGTCGGGCGGCCAGCGCCAGCGCGTCGCGATGGGCCGCGCGATCGTGCGCGATCCGCAGGTGTTCCTGTTCGACGAGCCGCTGTCCAACCTGGACGCCAAGCTGCGCGTCGCGATGCGCAGCGAGATCAAGGAGCTGCACCAGCGGCTGAAGACCACCTCGGTGTACGTCACGCACGACCAGATCGAGGCGATGACGATGGCCGACCGCATCGTCGTGATGCGCGACGGCCGCATCGAGCAGGCCGGCGGCCCGCTGGACCTGTACGACCACCCGGTGAACACCTTCGTGGCCGGCTTCATCGGCTCGCCGGCGATGAACTTCCTGCCCGGCACGCTGCGCCGCCGCGCCGGCGTGCTGCAGGTGGAACTGGCCGATGGCACGCAGATGAACGCGCCCACCGGCGCGCAGGGCGAGGACGGCCAGCCGGTGATCTTCGGCACGCGGCCCGAGCACCTGGCGCTGGGCGACAGCGGCGGCATCCCGTCGCAGGTGGTGGTGGTGGAGCCGACCGGCGCCGACACCTTCGTCGCCTGCCGCCACCAGGGCGCGGACGTGTCGGTGGTGTTCCACGAGCGGCACAGCTTCGAGCCCGGCGCCACCATCCACCTGCAGCCCGACCTGGGCCGCGCGCACCTGTTCGATGCCGGCAGCGGCAAGCGGCTGGTGGCCTGACCGGCCCTGACCGACAGCGATTCCCCACGACAACCAGGAGACAACGATGAGTGATTTCAATCGCCGCAAGTTTCTGGAAGGCACCGCCGGCATGGCCACGCTCGGCACCGGCGCGCTGTGGACGCCGTCGGCCGGCGCGCAGACGCTGGCGTACAAGCCGGAGAAGGGCGCCAGGCTGCGCGTGCTGCGCTGGAGCCGCTTCGTGCAGGGCGACATCGACGCCTACATGGTGAACGTCAAGAAGTTCACCGAGAAGACCGGCATCGAGGTGCGCGTCGACAACGAAGGCTGGGAGGACGTGCGCCCGAAGGCGGCGGTGGCGGCCAACACCGGCGCCGGGCCGGACGTCATCCTGTCGACCAACGACGACGCCAACCTGTACCCCGACAAGCTGCTCGACGTGACCGACCTGTGCGAGTACCTCGGCAAGAAGTACGGCGGCTGGTACCCGGCCTGCGAGGCCTACCTGCGCCCGGACGGCAAGAAGTGGATCGGCGTCGCGCTGGGCGCAGCCGGCTCGCTGGTGGTGTACCGCGAGAGCCACGTCAAGGCGGCCGGCTTCGACAGCGTCCCGAAGGACACCGATGGTTTCCTGAAGCTCTACAAGGCGCTGGCCGCCAAGGGCACGCCGGGCGGCATGGCGCTGGGCAACGCGACCGGCGACAGCGGCTGGTGCCACTGGCTGCTGTGGGCCTTCGGCGGCGCGATGGTGGACAAGGACAACAAGGTGACGCTGGACAGCCCGGCCACGCTGAAGGCGCTGGAATACGCGAAGGAGCTGTATGCGAGCTTCGTGCCGGGGACGCTGTCGTGGCTGGACCCGAACAACAACAAGGCCTTCCTCGACGGACAGATCAGCATCACCAACAACGGCATCTCGGTGTACTACGCGGCGAAGAACTCGCCCGATCCGAAGCTCAAGGAGATCGCGGCCGACATCAACCACGCGGCCTTCCCGATCGGGCCGGTGGGCGTGCCGACCGAGTACCACCTGTTCTTCAACCAGATGATCTTCAAGTACACCAAGTACCCGCAGGCGGCCAAGGAGTTCCTGCGCTTCATGATGGAGCAGGAGCAGTTCGACCCGTGGCTGCAGGGCGGCGGCGGCTACGTGGCGCAGCCGTTGCGCGCGTACGAGAAGAGCGCGGTGTGGACGGTGGACCCGAAGCACACGCCGTACCGCGACAGCGTGAAGAACCTGCGGCCGGCGGGCTATGCGGGCCGGCTGGGCTATGCGTCGGCCGGGGCCTTGGCCGACTTCATCGTGCCCAACATGGTGGCCGAGGCGGGCAGCGGGTCGAAGACGCCGAAGGAGGCGATGGAGCGCGCCCAGAAGCGCGCCGAGCGCTACTACAAGGTCTGACCCTGTGAAGCCTCTGCTCCACCGGCTGCAGAACAGCCGCAACGCGCTCGGCCTGGCCTTCATGCTGCCGGCCGCGGTGCTGTTGCTGCTGTTCCTGACCTACCCGCTGGGGCTGGGCACCTGGCTCGGCTTCACCGACGCGAAGATCGGGCGCGGCGGCTCGTGGATCGGCATCGAGAACTTCGACTTCCTGGTGGGCGACAGCGTGTCGCAGCTGGCGCTGTTCAACACCGTCTTCTACACGGTGGTGGCCAGCATCGCGAAGTTCGTGCTCGGGCTGTGGCTGGCGGTGCTGCTGAACAAGAACCTGCCGTTCAAGTCCTTCTTCCGCGCGGTGGTGCTGCTGCCGTGGATCGTGCCGACGGCGCTGTCGGCGATCGCCTTCTGGTGGATCTACGACGCGCAGTTCTCGGTCGTCAGCTGGGTGCTGATGAAGCTGGGGTGGATCGACCGCTATGTCGATTTCCTCGGCAACCCGTGGAATGCGCGCTTCTCGACCATCGTCGCCAACGTGTGGCGCGGCGTGCCCTTCGTCGCGATCTCGCTGCTGGCGGGTCTGCAGACGATCTCGCCGTCGTACTACGAGGCCTCGGCGATCGACGGCGCGACGCCGTGGCAGCAGTTCCGCCACGTCACGCTGCCGCTGCTGTCGCCGATCATCGCGGTGGTGATGACCTTCTCGGTGCTGTTCACCTTCACCGACTTCCAGCTGATCTACGTGCTGACGCGCGGCGGCCCGCTGAACTCGACGCACCTGATGGCGACGCTGGCCTTCCAGCGCGCGATCCCCGGTGGGGCGCTGGGCGAAGGGGCGGCGCTGGCGACGCTGATGGTGCCCTTCCTGCTCGCGGCCATCATGTTCAGCTACTTCGGCTTGCAGCGGCGCGCGTGGCAGCAAGGGGGCGACAAGTGAAGGCGCCGCAGGACAAGCCCGACGGGCAGGGGATGGACTACCTGCAGACGCTGCCCAGGCGCTGGGTGACGGTCTACATCCCGCTGGGCATCTTCGTGTTCGTGCTGCTGTTCCCGTTCTACTGGATGGTGGTGACCTCGTTCAAGCCGAACGAGGAGTTGCTGGCGCGCAGCGGCAACCCGTTCTGGATCATCAAGCCGACCTTCGCGCACTTCCACAAGCTGCTGTTCGAGACGGCGTACCCGGAGTGGCTGTGGAACACGGTGCTCGTGTCGGTGACGTCGACGATTCTGTCGCTGGTGGCTTCGGTGCTGGCGGCGTACGCGATCGAGCGGCTGCGCTTCCAGGGCGCGAAGCCGGCGGGGGCGGCGATCTTCCTGGCCTACCTGGTGCCGCCGTCGATCCTGTTCATCCCGCTGGCGGCGATCATCTTCAAGCTCGGGCTGTTCGACACGCGCATGGCGCTGATCCTGTCGTACCCGACCTTCCTGATCCCGTTCAGCACCTGGCTGCTGATGGGCTACTTCCGCTCGATCCCGTACGAGCTCGAGGAATGCGCGCTGATCGACGGGGCCAGCCGCTGGCAGATCCTGATCAAGATCGTGCTGCCGCTGGCGGTGCCGGGGCTGATCTCGGCCGGGATCTTCGCGTTCACGCTGTCGTGGAACGAGTTCATCTACGCGCTGACCTTCATCTCGTCATCGGAGATGAAGACGGTACCGGTGGGGGTGGTGACCGAACTGGTGGAGGGGGACGTGTACCACTGGGGGTCGCTGATGGCCGGGGCCTTGCTGGGCTCGCTGCCGGTGGCCTTCATCTACTCGTTCTTCGTCGAGCACTATGTGTCGGGGATGACGGGGTCGGTGAAAGAGTGATGTGAGCCCCCCAGTCGCTTCGCTCCTGCCCCCAAGGGGCGCCTCCCCTCGGCCCGGCGGAGCCGGATCCTGGGGAGTGGCTTGATCGCGCGCCTGCTTCGCGGCTCGTAGCCCGGATGCCAATCCGGGAATTGTCAATCACATAGGACGTCGACCCCGGATTGCGCTGCGCTTCATCCGGGCTACTCAGCTCGTCTGCACAGCTCATGGTTCGGTGGCTTGCCCGAGAATGCAGCGCAACGGATCCCCCTCTGTTTTCTTCCGCACCCTCGGCGCCAGGGAGTTCAAGTCATGAGCAAGAAGAACGTCGGATCGAGCCTCGATGATTTCCTCAAGGAGGAGGGATTCTTCGAAGAGGCACAGGCACTGGCCATCAAGGAAGTCGTGGTGTGGCAGTTGATGGAGGCGATGGAGAAGCAGTCGCTCAGCAAGGCGCGGCTGGCCGTCTTGTTGAAGACCAGCCGCTCGCAGGTCGATCGGCTGTTGGATCCGACGCGGGACGTGACGCTGTCCACCTTGCAGCGCGCCGCTGCGCTCGTCGGTCGGAAAGTGCAGATCGAGCTGGTGTAGAGCGCCTCGGATCAAGGTCCGGTCTGCACACCTGCTGCCGAGCTCGCCGCGAGCTGGTACACCGCCTGTGCGTTGCGTTTGCAAAGCTCGCGAAATTCGCCGCTGATGCGTGCATCGCTCGCCGCCTGTTCCCAGAATTGGATGGCCGCCGCCGCGCTCGCGTGCCAGGCTTCGCGCTCGGCCGGCAGCGGCAGGCGCGGCGCGAAAGGCCGCTCGGGAACTTCCACGCCACGCTGCGGTGCGTAAAGCATCGGCAGCATGTCGTAGGCCGGTGCAACCTGCAATCCGGGCCGGAACGACAGGTTGCCGTCGTGCATGTCGGTGTTCGCGATGAGCTGGCCGAAGTGCCATTGCCGGGCGATCGCGTCGTGATTCGCCGCATCGATGAGACCGGCGCTCAGCAAGCGCTTCGCTCCTTCCGTCCAAGGGCGGCCGGCCAGGCCGAACAGCGCTGCGTTGACGGATGACCACGAGCACAACCCGGAGCGCCCGTGCAAGCCATGCCGGTCAAAGCGCTCGACTTCGAGGAAGGTGCGCCCACCGGTGCGGACGACTCGCGAAGGCGCGGCTGCGATCTGCAGGTGCGACGCCATGACGGCCGATGCCAGTTGCTCGCACACCAGCAGGTCCGACCAGCGCTGCGTGCCGGGCGAGACGTCCGATCCCGAAAACTTGACGATGACGTGCGCGATGCGCCCGTCGATGTTGCGCACGGCGGTGAATTTGGGAAACTCTCCCGCTGCCGACGAGCCGGCGCGACCCAATTGCATCGATTCGTCTGCCAGGCGGGGATAGGCGGCGCGCGCCTGTGATTCGGTCAGCGCGTCGAGCGGCCGGTGGAGCTGGTCCAGCCATTGGCGGTAGGCGGCTTCCCCGACGATGTAGTTGCCGCTCTGGTCCAAGCCCAGCAGCGTCAGCGCATGCAGCGCATCGTCTTCGGACCAGGTGGTGGGATCCTCGCCGACCTGCAGCATCAGGGCATGCGCCCGCGCGAACTGGCGGCCCAGGTAGCCCTGCGGGCGCATGTCCTCCAGCGGGTAGGGCAGGCCCTCGAACCAGCCGTCTCGCATGTCCGCGTCCAGCGGCCAATCGAACGGCGCGAGGAAATCGACGGCGCACCCCTGCGGATAGGTGAGGTCGAGCCGGCCCACCTCGCGCGACCCACCCTGCGCATCAACCTGGAACAGGGCCAGTGGTTCGATGCTGCCGCGCAACGAGCGGCGGGCCGAATAGCTGGTTCGGCGGGCGCTTCCGCGTGCGATCACCTGGGTGCCGGCAGCTCGGATTGCCCGCATCAGCGTTGCCCGGCTGACTTGCAACAGCTCGCGCAACCGGCCAGCCGGCACGCGTCGCCAGGTTCGCAACGTTTGGACGACTTGATCGGGTTCCATCGTGAAACGATTCTAGAGCATTGCTGAAGAGATCGCTACGAGGACGAAATCAGGAACTCGGTGTTTTTGATGTGAAACGATTATTGAAACGATAATCTGATTCATCCGGTTGGATCGGCCGCCGCCGCATCCAGCTGCCTGCGCACCATGTTGATGTGGCTGCGCAGCGAATACAGCTCGTCCGCATAGCTCAGCGGCACCGTCACGTTGCCCACCCGGGCCTCGATGCTGTCCAGCTCCTTGCGCAGCTCGTCGTTCGGCCGCACGCCTTGCGCGTTCTCGACCGCCCGCAGCTGCCCGTACCAGCGGAAGATGCGCGAGCGGATGCGGAACTGGTACAGCGGCGGCACCACGCGCGACAGCGGGATCAGGATCGCGACGATCGACACCAGGACCACCCACATGCGGTCGATCAGGTTGGCCAGCCAGAACGGCAGGTAGCGCTGCAGCAGCGGCGAACCGCTGGTGTAGAAGCGCTGCGCCTCCGGTGCCAGCGGCCGCTCGGTGCCGCGCGCGTTCGGGAAATCGCCCTTGCGCTGGAACCACCCCGCCGGGCTGTGGATCTTGCTCGCCGCCTGCACGAACAGCTGGACCAGCGCCGGGTGCAGGTCTTCGCGCGCCACCAGCGTCGCGGTCGGCGCGATCAGGCGCACGTCGTTCGGCGGCACGTCGCCCGCCAGGTCGACCACGCCGCGCGGCAGCGTCACCGGCGTCAGGAAGGCGAAGCGCCGCGAATACGCATCGGCCTGCGCAAAGTCGAACAGCTTCACGCCCGGCGTCTGCAGCAGCATCTGCACCATCAGCGCCTCGGGCGCCGACGCGAACACGATCGCGTCGATGTCGCCTGCCAGGAACTTCACCACCGCGTCGGTCTGCTCCTCGCGCGACACCGTCATCGACGCCTGCTCGATGCGGTTGGCATCCAGCAGCTTGCGCATCAGGTTGGGCGTGCCGCTGCCGCGCGCGCCGGTGTCGACCTTCCAGCCCTGCAGCTGCGCCAGGCTGGTCAGCGGCGCGCCCTTCAGCAGCCGCTGCGCCGACTCCTCGCGGTAGAACAGCCACACCGGCTCGAAGAACAGGCTGCCCAGCGAGTTCAGGTCTTCGTCGGCCAGCGCGTTGGCCTCGGCGTTCTTGCGCGAATCGCCCGCCCCGCCTTGCGTGAACGCGATGTCCACGCCCGAGTTCGGGTCGCGCAGCAGTTTCAGGTTCTCGGCCGCGCCGTGGGTGGGCCGCAGCTCCACCTGGATGCCGTAACCCTTCAGGTACTCGGCATAGCGCTTGCCGAACTCGGCATACGCTCCCTGTTCGACCCCGGTGGCCAGCACCACCTTGCGCGGCGGCGTCGGATCGAGGAACCAGTAGGCGACGACCAGCAGGATGACGGTGAGGAAGACGAACGGGCCGGCGGTGGCCAGCACGTCGCGGAACGACACCAAGGTGTTGCGAAGGACTTTGGGCATGAGGCGGCGTTTCATGGTCAGCCGGAACGATAGCGCCTGATCGGCCCCGGCGCGCTCGCGGTATGCTTTTTCTTGTGACTGACCTGGGCCCGTGATGCGACTGCTGCTGGTGGAAGACGACCCGATGATCGGCGAAAGCCTGCGCAACGCGCTGCGCCTGGAGGGCTACGCCGTCGACTGGGTGCGCGATGCCGCGGCCGCCGACGGCACGCTCGCCAGCGAGCGCTTCGACCTGGTGCTGCTCGACCTGGGCCTGCCGCCCGGCCGCGCCGCCGCGCCGCCGGCCGAGCAGGGCGGCCTGGGCG
>NZ_JBFUEB010000114.1:0-18547 GCF_056404395.1 Rhizobacter sp. P2_D12
GCAGGACATCGTCCGCCATGCGGATCCGGTGCTGGGCGTCAACGCGCTGGCCGACAAGTCGCAGTTGCGCATCGGCAGCGACCGGCTGCAGTTTCGCGTCAAGTCGTCGGAGGCCGGCTACCTGTACGTGTTCCTGGCCGGCACCGACAAGGCCCACTTCTACCTGCTGTTCCCGAACGAGCTGGACAAGAACAACCGCATCGAGCTGAACCGCGAGGTGCTGCTGCCGAGGGCGGGCTGGCACATCACGGCTGGCGGGCCGCCCGGCACCGACCACATCGTCGCGATGGTGTCGAGGCGCCCGCGCGACATGAGCGGCATCGGCGTCAAGAAGGCCGGCGACCAGATCCCCGAGATCGACCTGGCGCTCGCCGAGCAGCTGTGGTCGGCGCGCACTGCGGGCGAGAGCCCGTTCGCCGGCAAGGCGGTGTGCGAGGCGGGCGAGTCGCCGTGCGATGGCAGCTACGGCGCCACGCTGCTGGTGATCGACGAAGTGAAAAAGTAGCCCGGATGCCAATCCGGGATGTGTCGGACCAACCCCGGATTGGCATCCGGGCTACGAGCCGAGGAAGATTTTGATGGCCACCAATCCTGCTGCCAAGCCCAGGCGCCCCACCGCCGACCGCCTGCCGAAGGGCACCCCCTTCATGCGCGTCGCGCGCCCCGACGAGATCGACGTGCGTGACCGCCCCTACCGCCCGGCGATCGGCAGCGCGCCGCCGCCGACGCTGTTTCCGAAGCTGGCGCTGCCGGTCAAGCACCAGGGCGACACGATGGCCTGCACCGGCTTCGCGCTGTCGCTGGTGGTGGAGCACCTGTTGTTCTGCGCCGGCCGCGAGCGCCAGCCGGCGATCTCGCCGTACATGCTGTATTCGATGGCGCGGCGCTACGACGAGTACCCCGGCTCGTCGCAGGACAAGGGCTCCAGCCTGCGTGGCGCGATGAAGGGTTGGTTCAAGCACGGCGCCTGTCGCGCGGCGCTGTTCCCGGGATTGGAGATGCCGGCCGCCAGCAAGACGCTGGCCAGCGACTGGTGGTTCGACGCGGTCAAGCGCCCGCTGGGCGCCTACTACCGCGTCGATCCGAAGGCCATCACCGACATGCACGCGGCGCTCAACGAGGTCGGCATCCTGTATGCGAGTGCCGGCTGCCACTCGGGCTGGGACGACGGCATCGAGCTGACCCCGCTGAAAAAACGGCCAGCCTCCTTCGCAACCGGCAAGGGCCGAAGTGGAAACATCTGGGAGATCCCGGTCAAGGGCGGCCATGCGCGCCATTCGGGTCATGCCTTCGCGATCATCGGCTACAACGAGCGCGGCTTCCTGATCCAGAACTCCTGGGGCACCGACTGGGGCTCCTACGGCTACGCGATCCTGAGCTACGACGACTGGATCCAGAACGCGATGGACTGCTGGGTGGCGCAACTCGGCGTCGTGACGCAGGACCACACCGCGATCTCGAAATCGATCAGCCTGCGCACCGATGCGGCCGGCCGCGTCGCGCTGGCGGCCAGCGAGGTGCTGCGCAACCGCGAGCTGTCGCCGTTCATCGTCAACATGGGCAACAACGGCGCGCTGAGCAACRGCGGCGTGTTCCGCACCCGGCCCGACGACGTGCGCGCGATCGTCGACGTGCAGCTGGCGCAGGCGCGCAAGCAGTGGGGCCTGCAGGACGACGTGGTCGACGTCTGCATCTTCGCGCACGGCGGGCTGGTGGGCGAGACGGCGGCCGCCGACATCGCGGCGCAATGGATCCCGATGCTGTACGAGCAGAAGATCTTCCCGATCTTCCTGATGTGGGAGACCGATTTCTTCACCAGCGCGCTGAACTGCATCGACGACGCGATCCGCGACGTGCCGCGCACGACGGCCGGCGGGCTGTCGATGGCGGCGTGGTGGAACGAGCGGCTGGAGCGTGTGCTGGCGCGCCCGGGCACGCGCATCTGGGGCGAGATGAAGCAGAACGCCGATGCGATGAGCGCCTACAAGCCGGGCGTGCCGGACGACGAGCAGGCCGGCGCGGTGCTGCTGTATGGCCATTTCAAGCATGGTGTCGCGGACAAGCGCATCCGCATGCACTTCGTCGGCCATTCGGCCGGCAGCATCGTCGCGAGCCTGATGATCGACCGGCTGGCGCAGGAGGGCATGCGCTTCGAGTCGGTCAGCTTCATGGCGCCTGCGGTGCGCGTCGACACCTTCGAACGCTGCGTGCGGCCGCACCTGGCGTCCGGCGTGGTCAAGCGCTACCAGCAGTTCCACCTGAGCGAGCGCGCCGAGCAGCAGGACCACACCTGCGGGCCGTACCGTCGCTCGCTGCTGTACCTGGTCAGCGAATCCTTCGAGGGCGGCAGCACGACGCCGATCCTGGGCATGCAGAAGTTCTTCGACGAGATCGCGCCGGGGCTGGCCAACACCACCGCGTGGGTGGCGCCGGGGCCGGTGAGCGCGAGCACGACGCATGGCGGATTCGATGACGATCCGGGGACGCGGGGGCAGGTGGTGCGGTTCATCCGGGGGTAGCGATCGCCCGAAACGCCGAGGAACTCGCGGCCTCCGGCGGGAAGACCGTCGATCGTGTCCGGGGAACCGCCGTTCATCGCACGACCGGCCGGGCGGACTTCCGCAACACCGCGCTGCGCCGTATCGTCGAGCCCATGACACCCGCCCCTTCCTCGCCCACCCGCCACCTGGCCCGCCTGTGGGCCTCGCTCACGCCCCGCCGCATCGCGATCAACCTGCTCGTGGCAACCCTCGCCGCGATCGCGCTGAACCCGATCTTCGACACGCCCTTCCTGAGCGTCTGGGGGCGCAGCATCTTCGTCGGGCTGGTGCTGCTGGTGGCCTTCGACATCGCCGGCCACTGGCCGTCGCGCTGGCTGCCGCGCTGGCTGGTGCAGGTGGCGGCGGTGGTGGTCGCGGCGCCGGTGGCCACCGGCATCGCCTACCTGGTGATGGTGCAGGGCGACCTCACCAGCTTCCAGCGCAACGAAGGCCTGCTGTGGGGCTTCCTGTCGATCGCCGGCACCGGTGTGGCGGTCGGCCTGACGCTGGCGCTGGGGGCGCTCTACCGCGAGCGCGATGCCCAGGCCCGCTCGCAGGCGCTGGCTTTCGAGCTGGAGCGCAGCACGCTCGCGCGCCAGGCGCTGGACGCCCAGCTGCGCCTGCTGCATGCGCAGATCGAGCCGCACTTCCTGTTCAACACGCTGGCCAACGTGCAACAGCTGGTCGAGTCGGGTTCCGAGCGCGCCGGCCCGGTGTTGAAGAGCCTGATCGCCTACCTGCGTGCCGCGATGCCCAGCCTCGCGCAAAGCGGCGGCACGCTGGGCAACGAGATTCGCCTGGTGCGCGCCTACCTCGACCTGATGCGCATGCGCATGCCCGACCGGCTGGCCTTCGAGGTGTCGCTGCCGCCCGCGCTGGAAGAGCTGCCGTTCCCGCCGATGGCCTTGCTGACGCTGGTGGAGAACGCGGTGCGCCATGGCATCGACCCGAGCGAGGCGGGCGGGCGCATCGAGGTCGGTGCGCGCGTGGACGCGGCCGCGGCGCAGGTGGAGGTGTGGGTGGCCGACACCGGCCCCGGCATGGACGAGAAGGCCGCGCCCGGCACCGGCCTGGGCAACCTGCGCGACCGCCTGAAGGCCTCGTACGGCGCAGCCGCGCAGCTGCTGCTGGCCGATGAGGCGCCGCACGGCCTGCGTGCGAAGATCGTGCTGCCCGATCCGAACGCGAAGCTTGCTGCCGGAGATGCCGCATGAAGGCCACCGCCCTGATCGCCGATGACGAACCGCTGCTGAGGGAGCGCCTGCGCGGGCTGCTGCAGCGGCTGTGGCCCGAGCTGCAGGTGGTGGCCGAGGCGCGCAATGGCCGCGAGGCGGTCGAGCTGTTCGACGCGCATGCGCCGCAGGTGGTCTTCCTGGACGTGCACATGCCGGGCCTGAACGGCGTGGAGGCCGCGCGTTCGATCGCGCGGCGCGCCGAGGTGGTGTTCGTCACCGCCTACGAGCAGTACGCGGTGACGGCCTTCGAGCAGGGCGCGCTCGACTATGTGGTGAAGCCGTTCGACGAGGAGCGCCTGGCCGACACGGTGCAGCGGCTGCAGCAGCGGCTCGGTGGCAAGGTGCCTGCGGCCGATGCCGACGAGCGGCTGGATGCGGCGATCGAGAAGATGTCCGCCGAGTTGCGTCGCCACACGCGCCAGGCGGCCTGGCTGCAGTGGATCAAGGCCTCGGTGGGCAACAGCGTGCGGCTGATCCCGGTGGAGCAGGTGGCCTACCTGCGCTCGGACGAGAAATACACGCTGGTGGTGTGGGAGGGCGGCGAGGCGCTGATCCGCCGCACCATCCGCGAACTTGCCGACGAGCTCGATCCGGACTGTTTCGTGCAGGTGCACCGTTCGGTGATCGTCAACCTGCGCCAGGTGGCCCAGGTGGTGCGCGGGCCGAACGAGACGGCCGACGTGCACATCAAGGGGCGCAGCGAGCTGCTGCCGGTGAGCCGCAGCTTCGTGCATGTGTTTCGGCACATGTAGCCCGGATGCCCATCCGGGCTGCGGGGGATGCAGGCTACTGCAGCGCCGACGCGGCCACCGGTTGGGCCAGCGCCACGCTCTGTGCGCGCTTGCCGGTCACGGTGACGGCCGGCAGCATGATGACCTCGGCGCGGGCTTGCTGCACCGGCTGACCGCGACCTTCGCCGGCCATCTCGAAGGCGAAGGCCAGGGTGGCGGCGACGAGCACGGTGAAGGCGAGCAGCGGGGCGAAGAAGCGGTCGAACATGTTGATCTCCAAGCGGTGGTGTGTTGCGTTGGAGTGAACTGTAGAAGTCGGCCCGTTGCCGCGACAGCGCCGTGAGACGGAGCGGCGAATGGCGGCGACGAGCTGCCGGCCGGCGCGATGAACGGCGCCCGAAAACTACGCAGGCTGCGGGCGGGAGCCGGCGATGCGCCAGCTTTGAGCGATACCGAAAGCGATCTCGGCCACGGTGAAACCCAGGATGATTACGCTGGCGCCGTGCACGACGGCGTGGACCTGCCACGCGGCGAACAGGAATCGTCCCGTGGCGTCGTAGCGCCCGAACTGCTGTTGCGGATCGCGGATGCGCAGCACGGCCCAGACGGTCACGATCGATCCGAGCAGGTTGGCGAGCAGCACGTGCGCCGGCTCGAACGCGGGGAACGAACCGGGCAGGCCCTGCGCCGCGGCCTGCAAGGCGGCGTGGACCCATGCGAAGGTCCAAGGCGTCGCAAAGCCGGCGGTGACGACCAGGTCGTACCAGGCGCTGGCCTGGACGAGCCGGCGGTAGTGGGTGGGTTGCATCGTCTGTTGTGCTCCGGAAGGCTTGCGAGGTAGGAGATCCAGGCTAAGGCCTGGAGTACGCTCCAAGGTCAAGCACTTTCCGGAACAACATGCAGATCGGTGACTTGGCGTCGCAGACCGGGCTCAGCCGCGACGCATTGCGCTTCTATGAGCAGCGGGGGCTCATCCGGTCGGCGCGCTCGGCCGCGGGATACCGGCTCTATGCGCCCGAGACAGTCCAGCTGGTGGCCTACATCCGCACCGCGCAGCGGCTGGGGTTCAGCCTGGCGGAGATCGGTGACAAGCTGCCGGCGCTGTGGGGTTCCGAAGCGCCGTCTGCCGAGATTGCAGCGCTGCTGGCAGAGAAGGTGGCGATGATCGACTCGAAGATCGGCGAACTGGCTGCGTTGAAGAACGCCTTGCTCGATCGCGTGGCGCAAACGTGCCCATTGCGCGGCCCGTAGCCCGGATGCCAATCCGGGAGGCACACGCGATTACAGCGCCGACGCGAGCACCGGTTGGGCAAGTGCCACGCTCTGCGCACGCTTGCCGATCACGGTGACGGCCGGCAGCATGATGACCTCGGCGCGGGCCTGCTGTACCGTGTGGCTGCGGCCCTCGTCGGCCATCTCGAAGGCGAACGCCAGCGTGGCGGCGACCAGCACGGCGAAGGCGAGCAGCGGGGCGAAGAAGCGGTCGAACATGTTGATCTCCAAGCGGTGGTGTGTTGCGTTGGAGTGAACTGTAGGAGCCGCCCCGCCCGGCCGGAAGCGGGCTGAGACGAAGCGTCGATTCGCAGGGATGGGCTGCGGGCCGGCACGATGAATCGCGCGGCCCGGCGCCTCAGATTGCCTCGGTGCGCGCCTGCAACCAGGCCAGCGCATCCCCGTTGACCAACGGCGCCAGCCGCTCGCGCACCACCCGGTGGTAGTCGTTCAGCCACGCCGCCTCGTCGGCGCGCAGCAGGCCGCGGTCGATGCAGCGGGTGTCGATCGGGCACAGCGTCAGCGTCTCGAACCCCAGGAACTCGCCGAACGCACCCGCCTCGGGCGTCTCCACCGGCACGTTCAACACCAGGTTCTCGATGCGAACACCCCATTGGCCGGCCCGGTACAGCCCCGGCTCGATGCTGGTGACCATCCCCGGCTCCATCGCCATCTGCGGCTCGGGGATCGCCTTGCTGATGCTTTGCGGCCCCTCGTGCACGTTCAGGAAGTAGCCGACGCCGTGGCCGGTGCCGTGGCCATAGTCCAGCCCCTGTTCCCACAGCGGGGCGCGAGCGATCGCGTCCAGCATCGGCGACAGCGTGCCGCGCGGGAAACGCGTGCGGCTGAGCGCCAGCGTGCCCTTCAGCACCAGCGTGTAGTCGCGCTTGTGCGCGGCGCTGACGGTGCCGATCGGCCAGACGCGCGTGATGTCGGTGGTGCCGCCCAGGTACTGGCCGCCCGAGTCGATCAGCAGCAGGCCGTCGCCCTCGATCACCGCATGCGATTCGGGCGTGGCCCGGTAGTGCGGCATCGCACCGTTCGCATTGAAGCCGGCGATGGTGTTGAAGCTCAGGCCGACGAACCCCGGCCGGCGCGCGCGCGCGGCCGTCAGCTGCTCGTCGATGGTCAGCTCGGTGATGCGCTCGCGGCCCAGCGCCTGCTCGAACCAGGCATAGAACTCGCACATCGCGGCGCCGTCCTGCGCCATCGCATCGCGCACGAAGCCGGCTTCGGCGGCGCTCTTGCGGCTCTTTTGCAGCGTGCTGGGATTGATCGCCTCGACCACCTTCACCGCGGCCGGCACGTTCTCGCGCAGCCCCAGCGTGATGCGGCGCGGGTCGACCAGCAGCGTGGCGGTGGCGTCCAGCCGGCCAAGTGCGGCGGCCGCGTCGGCATACGGTGCCAGCAGCACGCCGTCGGCGGCCAGCGCCGCCTGCACGCCGGCCGGCACCTTGCCGTCGCCGACGAACAGCGTCGCGCCGTGCAGGCCGATCAGCGCATGGGCCAGGAAGACCGGGTTGTAGCTGACGTCGGACCCGCGCAGGTTGAAGATCCACGCGATGTCGTCGACGGTCGACACGAAATGCTGGTTGGCACCGTGCCGCGCCATCGCCTCGCGCACCTGCGCCAGCTTGGTGGCACGGGCCAGCGGCGCGTGCGGCGCCAGGTGCTCGTAGACCGGCGCGCCGGGCAACGCCGGGCGCTCGGGCCACACGTCTTGCAGCAGATCCAGGTCGGTGCGCAGCGGCACGCCGGCCCGCGTCAGCGCGGTGCGCAGCTGCTGCGCCGCGGCCAACCCCAGCACCGCGCCGTCGACCGCCACCGTGCCTCCGGCCGGCACCTGCGTGGCCAGCCACTCGACGTGGTGGGTGGCCGCGCCGGTCGGGATCTTGACCAGCTCGATGCCGGTGCCGGCCAGCTCGGCCTCGGCCTGCACCCAGTAGCGGCTGTCGGCGAACAGCGCGGCGCGCTCGGTGGTGACCACCAGCGTCGCCATCGAGCCGGTGAAGCCGGACAGCCACTCGCGGCCCTGCCAGCGCACCGGCAGGTATTCGGACAGGTGCGGGTCGCTCGACGGCACCAGCAGGGCGGCCAGCTTGTGTTGCTTCAGTGCGTCGCGCACGCGTTCCAGGCGCAGGCGGATCGGGGAGGTGCGGGTGTCCATGGTGTCGGCTCCGTTCAGGCCCACGCGGCACCCGGGTCGGGCACCGCCAGGCGGGGAGCGACGATTCTAGGCCGCCGAGCTCACACCACCTGCGCCTGGGACAGCGCGAAGTCGTCGTCGCGCCAGCACTCGCCGTAGGTCGGGATCACGCTGATGACCTCGAAGTACGGCCGCCCGAAGTACTCGGTGTCGTGCAAGGCCTGGATGGCGGCATGGTATTCGTCGACGTCGGTGGTCTCCCACACCGCCACCTCGGCGCACAGCGTGTCCCAGCGCGATGCGCAGGCCTCGAACTGGCGCAGCCGCAGCGACGGGAAACCGTCGAACACCAGCATCAGCACGCGTTCGCGGAACGCGGCGCGCTGCTCGGCGTCCAGCGCACGCCAGTGCGTGGTCGCCTGCAGCAGCATGAAGAACGTGTGGGCACGTGACATGGGTGTGATCGTCCGCAAGGAATGGGTTGACGCCGCATGGCGCCTTGCCGACACTATGCGAGCTTTCATTCATATTTGAAACTCGCATTTCGGCCGACCATGAACACGACCCAGAACCACCCGCTCGTCCCCCGCAAGGCGCCGCGGCAGGCCCGCTCGCGGGCCACGGTGGACGCGATCCTGGACGCGGCAGCTCGCGTTTTGATCGAACGCGGCTATGCCGGCACCAGCACCAACGCGGTGGCCGAGGTGGCCGGCGTCAGCGTCGGGTCGCTCTACCAGTACTTCCCGAACAAGGATTCGCTGATCACCGCGCTGCACGAGCGGCACAGTCGCCAGATGAGCGCGCTGCTCGATGCGGCGCTCGAGCGCCACCACGGCTCGACGCTGCGCGACGCGCTGCACGGTGTCATCGAATCGGCGGTCGAGGCGCACCAGCTCGACGCCGACCTGCACCGCGTGCTCGAGCGGCAGCTGCAGGGCCTGGACCAGTTCCCCGGCGAGGACGAGGCCGTCGACGACATCGAGCGCCGGCTGCGCGGGCTGCTGGAGGCGCACCGCGCCGAGATCGTCGTGGCCGACCTGCGCCTGGCGACCTACGTGCTGATGCATTCGGTGCATGCGCTGATCCACGCGGTGGTGCTGGAGCGGCCGTCGGGGGTGTCGGTGAAGGCGGCGACGCGCGAGACGGTGAGGCTGGCGCTGGCGTACCTGACGGCGGATGTGTGACGAGGCGGGAACTTGTCCACGCCGGCGGTGACTGATGCGGCATTCAAGTCCAGCGGGGGAGCCTCACATGGAAGCAGCGCAAGAGCGCGGGCCTGTCCAGGGTCCGGATTTCGGGCGCGATTCACCAACCAATGCGCAGACATGGCCGGCTTCCTGCCGATCATCATTGCGGCGAGCGCGCCAGGCGGCCCGCGATTGGTGGGCGGATCGCACCGGATTCCAGGCTGTTGCCGCATGCGCAAGCCTGTTCCTGTTCAACGAGTCAAGGCTGCTCATCGCCCAGGTGGTGCAGCAGATGGGCAGCCTCGCGGAGGACGCCGCGGCCAGCGACTCGTCGAACTTCTCGCCCGAGGCCGGCCTGGTCGTTCGCGGCGCCCTGTGTTTCGTTGCTGGAGCAGTCTGCTTTGCGGCGGCCGTTGACTGCCGCCGCGAAGCGTGAGTCATCGCTGCGGGCTCACCGCACCGCCGGCGCCCGCCCATACAGCAACAGCATCGCGACGATGACCCCGCCGTAGATCACGTGCCGCCCCCATTCCTCGATCTGCATCACCGAGAGAATGGACTGCAGCAGCGTGATCAGGATGACGCCGGCCACCGTGCCCAGGTAGTTGCCGCGCCCGCCGAGGATCGAGGTGCCGCCCAGCACCACGGCCGCGATGGCCGGCAGCAGGTAGGGGTCGCCCATCGCCTGCGCGGCCTTGCTCGCATAGCCGGCCAGCAGCACGCCGCCGAAGGCCGACAGCCCGCCCGCCACCGCGAAGGCCGTCATCACCACCAGCCGCGTGCGCGCCCCCGACAGGTAGGCCGCCTGCTCGCGGTTGCCGATCGCATAGACGCTGCGGCCGAAGGTGGTGCGCGTCAGCGCGAACACCGCTGCCGCCCCCACCGCCGCCCACACCAGCAGCGCGTTCGGGATGCCGAACAGGCTGTGCCCGGTCGCGATGAAGCGCATCGCGGCCGATGACGCATCCTGCGGCGAGAAGCCGCCGGTGTGCACCACCATCAGCCCCTGCGCGACCGCATTCACCGCCAGCGTCACGATCATCGACGGGATGCGCAGGAAGGCGACGCCGAAGCCGTTCACCAGCCCGAGCCCGACGCCGCAGGCGATGCCCACCGGGATCGCGAGCGCCGTGCCCCACGGGCCCCAGCCGGTCGCGGCGGTGGCCATCATCCCGCCCACCGCCACCACCCATGGCACCGACAGGTCGATCTGGCCGAGCAGGATCACCAGCATCATCCCGGTCGCGATGACGCCGAGGAAGGAGGCCACCTTCAACTGCTGCAGGAGGTATTCCGGCGACAGGAAGCTGCTGGAATACAGGCTGCCCACCAGCAGCAGCGCGACGATGCAGCCGAAGGCCGAGGCGATGGCCGGATCGGGTTTCAGCCGAAGCAGCCAAGCCGGCCGGCGCCGGGCCCTGGCCGCCTGCGGCGCCGGGGCGGTCATCTGCGCTTCATCCATACAAGTCCAGGCGATTGCGCACCTGCAGCAGCCGCAGCGCCCCCAGGCACACCGCGGCGAACAGCACCACGCCCTGGAACAGCGGCTGCCACAGCGGCTCGAGGTTGAAGACGAACAGCAGGTCGCCGATGGTGCGGAACATCAGCGCGCCGAAGATCGCGCCCACCGCGCTGCCCGAGCCGCCGAACAGCGACACGYCGCCCAGCACCACTGCCGCGATCGAGTACAGCGTGTAGGTGCTGCCGTTGGCCGACGAGGCCTCGCCCGAGTAGGTGATGCAGGTGACGAACAGGCCGGCGATCGACGCCAGCAGGCCCGACAGCAGGTAGGCGACGAACTTGGCGCGCTGCACCGGCACGCCCGACATGTAGGCCGCCAGCTCCGACGACCCCACCGCGGACGCCGCGCGCCCGATCACCGAGCGGCGGTACGGCAGCCAGACCGACAGCACCAGCGCCAGCAGCAAGGCCAGCGCCGCCGGGATGCCGCCCGGCAACTGCCCGGTCAGCGCATCGGCCAGCCCGCCGTTGACGTCGCCGCCGGGCACGCGCCGCAGCGCCAGCGCGGCGCCGTAGAAGGCCGCGCCGGTCGCGATGGTCGTCACGATGGGCTGCAGCCGGCCGTAGATCACGATCAGCCCGTTCAGCGCACCGCAGGCGCAACCGGTCAGCAGCACACCGGCCACGCCCGCGGCGGTCTGCAGCGGCGTACCGACGACGATGTGCGAGGCCAGGCAGTTGGCCAGCACCAGCACCATGCCCACCGACAGGTCGATGCCCGAGGTCAGCACCACCAGCGTCTGCGCCATCGCGACGATGGCCAGCAGCACGCCCTTGTTGGCCGCGGTGGTCGCGACGTTGGCATTCAACCCGGCCGGGTGGTTGGCGGCGTAGATCGCGAACATCAGAACGAAGCCGGCAAACGCGAACAGCGTGCCCTTGTGCTCGCGCAGGCGGTGGGGCCAGTCCTGTCCCGTCATGCAGCGGCCTCCACGTCCAGCGCGGCGCTGACCAGCGCGCGCTCGGTGATCTGCGCACCGCGCAGCTCGCGGTGGATCGCGCCATCCACCATCACCAGCACGCGGTCGCAGCAGCCGATCAGCTCGTCGTAGTCGGTCGAATAGAACAGGATCGCCGCGCCCTCGTCGGCCAGCCGGCGCAGCAGCTGGTAGATCTCCTGCTTGGTGCCGACGTCGATGCCGCGCGTCGGGTCGTTCAGCAGGATGATGCGCGGCGCCATCATCAGCCACTTGCCGATCACGAGCTTCTGCTGGTTGCCGCCCGACAGCGCGCCGGCCGCCACGTCCGGCCCGTCGCAGCGCACCGCCAGCAGCGCCATCATGCGGTCGACCGCGGCGCGCTCGGCCGCGCGGTCGATCACGCCGCCGCGCGACAGCGTGCCCAGCGCCGCGTACGACAGGTTCTCGCGCACCGACATCGGCAGCATCAGGCCTTCGGTCTTGCGGTCTTCCGGGATCAGCGCCATGCCGATGCCGGGCCGCTTGGCCGCGTGCGGGCCGCCGATCGCGACCGGTGCGCCATCGATGTGCAGCTCGCCGCTGCAGCCGCGCAGCACGCCGAACAGGGCCAGCAGCAGCTCGCGCTGGCCCTGGCCGTCGAGGCCGCCCAGGCCGACCACCTCGCCCGGGCGCAGCGTGAGCGAGATGTCGGCGAGGCGGTGCGTCCAGCGCAGCTGCTTCAGCTCGAGCCGCGGTGGCCCGGTCTCCGCGGGCGGCGGCGGCTTCGGCGGGAACACGCCGCTGTGGAAGTCGGCCGAGAGCTGTCGGCCGATCATCAGCTCGATCACCTCGTTGTCGGTCTTCGCGCCGGCCGCGTAGTGCGCGACGCTGCGGCCGTTGCAGAACACGGTGCACTCGTCGGCCAGCTCGGCGATCTCGTGCATGCGGTGCGAGATGTACAGCAGCGCCAGCCCGTCGGTGCGCAGGCGCTTGAGCACCGCGTAGACCTTGGTGACGTCGGCGGCAGTCAGCGCCGACGTGGCCTCGTCGAGGATCAGGATGCGCGGCTGGCGCGCCAGCGCCTTCGCGATCTCGACCATCTGCCGGCGCGACAGCGACAAGTCCTTCACCAGCGACAGCGGGTGCACGTCATCGGCACCGGCGCGTGCCAGCGCCTCTTCGGCCAGGCGCCGCTGCGCGCGGCGGTCGATCAGCCCGAAACGCCGCGGCGGGTTGCTGATGAACAGGTTGTCGGCCACCGACAGGTCGGGCACCAGCGACAGCTCCTGGAACACGCAGACGATGCCGGCGGCGTTGGCGGCGGCCGGCGACGTGAACGTCACCGGCGCACCGTCGAGCAGCATGCGGCCTTCGTCGGCCGCGACCACGCCGGCCATCACCTTGATCAGCGTCGACTTGCCGRCGCCGTTCTCGCCGAGGATCGCGTGGATGCGGCCGGGCTCGACGCTCAGGTCGGCGGCCTGCAGCGCACGGACGCCGCCGTAGCGCTTGCTGACCGCTTGCATCTCGAACAGGCTCATGGGGCGCGGACCCGGATTGGCATCCGGGCTACTTGTTCGCCTCGCTCTGGCCCATGATCTCTTGCGCGGTGAAGTTGATGCCGCAGGTCGGGAACGCATTGCCCACGAAGAAGTTGTCCGACTGCGCGCCGTAGAAGTTGGCGCCGTCCTTGAAGCCCGGGTCTTCCACCGTCGACAGCGGCAGCTTGATCGACTGCGGCAGCACCTTGCCCTCCAGCGCCGCGATCGCCACCTTGATCGCCACCGCCACCTGGGCCGGGCCGGTGCCACCCGACGCGCACTTCAGGCCCTGGCCGGCGTACTTCGCGCAGAACTTGCGAAAGCCGTTCTCGGTCTCGCCGGCGAACGGCACCATCGGGTGCTTGGCATCCAGCATCGCCTGCACCACGCCGGTGTCGCCGCCCTGCGCCGTGATGGCATCGAACTTCTTGTGCACCGCGATCGCATCGGCCGTCACCTTCTGCGCGGTCGGGTCGTCCCACTTGCCCAGCACCTCGATGGTCTCCCATTTCTTGCCCGAGGCCTTCAGCGCCTCCTGGATGCCGTCGTGCCGGTCGCGGTCGACCGAGGTGCCCGACACGCCGCGCACCTCCAGCACCTTGCCGCCGTTCGGCGTGTTCTTGATCAGCCAGTTGCCCCAGTAGGTGCCCAGGCCCTTCTGGTCGACGTTGACGTTGATCGCCTCCTCGGTGTCGAGGATGTTGTCGAAGGCGACCAGCACCACGCCGGCATCGTTGGCGCGCTTGATCACCGGCTTGAAGGCGGCAGGGTTCTGCGCGTTCACGACGATCGCATCGAACCCCGAATCGATGAAGTTGTTGATCGCGGCGATCTGCGCCGCGACGTCTTCGCCGGTCGACACGACCTTGTATTCCTTCAGCTTGGCCGCCACGTCCGGCTGGGCTGCATAGGCCTTGGCCGTCTTGATCATCTGGATGCGCCAGGTGTTGGCGATGTAGCCGTTGGCCAGCGCGACGCGGTACGGGCCCTTCTTGGCCGGGAACTGGAACAGCTTGGTGGTGCTGCTCCACGGCGCGAAGCACTGCGGGTCGGAGTTGGCGGTCGTCACCACCTTGGGCGGCGCGGCCAGCGCCGCGGCAGACAGGGTACCGAGCGCAGCGGCTCGCAGAACCAGCCAGCCGAAGCTGTGCGGAGAAAGTGCGGACGTCATGGCGTGTCTCCTTCAGGGTCGGTCCGCAATGTATCGATTTACAAAATGGCTGGATACTCAGGTGAAACCCGCTTGGGCGGGACAAGTGCTGTCCCGTCGCGGTGCGGGGTCAGCGCGCGCGTTTCTGCGCGGGTCGAGGTGAAAGAGGCGGCGCGACCGACTCGCGCTCGACCAGCTGGTGCGTCGTGAAGACCTGCTGGTGCGGCTCGGCCGACGCGCCGCGCGGGCGCATCACGCCGTCGACCATCGCGCGCGCCATCTCGCGCACCGGCAGCTGCACGGTGGTGAGGCCGGGGTTGGACAGCGCGCCGAGGAACAGGCCATCCAGCCCGACCACGGAGATGTCCTGCGGCACCCGCAGGCCGCCTTCGCGCAGGCCGGCCAGCAGGCCCAGCGCCATCATGTCGTTCAACGCGACCAGGCCGGTCGGGCGGCGCGGGTCGGCGGCCAAGTGCACGCCGGTGGCCCGGCCCACCTCGGCGATCACCGAGTCGCCGTACTCGTTCAGCGGGCCGCCATCGAGCACGCGTGCGGCCGGGCCCAGGCCGGCGGCCTCGACCGCGGCGCGGAAGCCGTCGATCTTGTCGCCGCGGCTGAGCGTCATGCCGGCCACGGTGACGAAGGCCAGTCGGGTGTGGCCTTGCGCGATCAGGTGTTCGGTGGCCAAGCGCGCGGTGGCGACGTTGTCCGGCGTCACGTGGCCGATGCCCGAAGGCTTGCCGGGCGTCGCGCGGCGGTCGTAGCTCATCACCTGCATGCCGCGCGCGACGGCGGATTCGAGGTGGCGCTCCTCGGCCAGCGACGAGATCACGATGACGCGGCGCACGCCGTGGGCCAGCAGGTCGTCGAAGAAGGCGGCTTCCATCGCCGGGTCGCGGTAGGTGCTGCCGATCAGCAGGCGCAGGCCGTGCGGGTCGCGCGCGCAGGTCTCGATCTCGCGGGCGATCGCGCCGTACATCGGGTTGGCGAGCGAGGGGACGAGCAGGCCGAGCAGCGGCGTCTGGCCGGTCTTGAGCTGCTGGGCCAGCCGGCTGGGGCTGAACTGCAGCGTGCGGATCGCGTCCTGCACGCGGGCGAGGGTTTCGGGCCGCATGCGTTCGGCGCGCCCGTTCAGGACGTTGGAGACTGTGCTGACCGACACCTCGGCCTGGCGGGCGACGTCCTGGATCGTGATCGGGCTGTTCTTCTTCATCGGCGGGCGGTCATCGGATGCCGGCCGACTGTATCGGAACGACGCAGCTCAGTGAACGAGGCCGGTGTCGTGCTCGACCACCAGTGCGCGCGAGTAGCCGCCGCCGCTGACGGTGATGGTCAGCGCGGCGCCGCTGGAGGTGCTGGCGCGGCCGGTGTTGCCCGCGTTGAAGGTGATGCTGCGGGTGCCGGATTCGGCGATGCAGCTGGTGGCGGACGACGGGCAAGGCAGCGTGGCGAGGCTGCCGCCGCTGACGTAGGCGACGCCCAGGCCGGTGGGCGTGAGCGTCGCGATGACCGGGCGGCGTTGCGCCGACGCCAGCCGCTGTGCGGCCTGCAACTCGGCCACCAGCTGGTCGCTGAAGGCGCGCAGGCGCCACATCGTGGTGTCGACCAGGCGGGGGAGGGCGATGAAGGCCAGCATGCCGGTGATGACGATCACCAAGATCAATTCGATCAGGGTGAAGCCCGCCGCGGCAAACCGGCCGTGCATGGCTCAGGAGCCGGTGGCGGTGGCGGTGACGGGGAATGTGACGGCCGTCAAGCCCGTGTTGGCTGTATTGGTCAACGTGCAGGTCCCGGTGGTATCCGCCGTCAAGGCGGCCGCGGCGACGCTGTAGGTGGCGCCCGGCGACGCCTGCAGGAGGCCGAGCACGTCGTTGCAGTTGTCGACCGTGACTGCTGATGCACTGCCCGCTTTGAAAGCCGCGTAGTTGATGGCCGCGGCTGAGGCCAGGCTGCCCCCCACCCCGTTGAGCGCGGCCTGCTGCGCATCCGTCTTCAGGTCCAGGAACTTCGGCAGTGCGGTGACGGCCAGCACGCCCAGGATGACGATGACCATCACGAGCTCGATGAGGGTGAAACCAGATTGCTTCTTCATGAATGACAAATCCTTTGACAAGGCGGTAAAGCCAACAACGCCGCCAGGTGGTGTCACCTCGAACGACTGGGTGCCGCGGACAGGCCGGATTGCCTGGGTTCGCTCGGTTGGCACCTCCATGCTGATCAACGATTTTGGAGAGAGCATGCAGATCCCTGGTCCGGTGCAAATCAAACTGCGACCCAATGCACGTCGTCGCGATGAACCCGGCGCGGTGTTCAGCGCCTGGCGGCCTGCGGCGCCTCGCCGTCGAGCGTGATCACGCGGCGCGTGCCCTCGAAGTCGTCGAGCGCGGCGCGGCTCTGTTCGGTCAGCCGCTGCCAGTCGTCGCTGCTGCGGATGATGGTCGGCTTGATCAGCACCACCAGCTCCTTCTTGCGGCCGGCGTTGACGCGGTTGTTGAACAGCGTGCCGGTCAGCGCGTTGCCGCTCGCCCCCGGCAGCCCGGAACTCTGCCGCGACGATTCCATCTGCATCAGCCCGCCGATCGCGACGATCACGCCGTCGGGGATGCGCACCACGGTGTCGGTCTCGTTGACGCTGCTCGACGCAAGCGGCAGCCGGTAGTTGCCGATCGCGCCCAGGTCGATCTGCTTGGTCTTCTCGACCACCGAGGTGACCGACGGATGCACGTGCAGCGTGATCATGTCGGCCTCGTCGATCTGCGGCGTCACGTCGAGCGCGATGCCGGAGAAGAACGGCGTCAGCGTCAGCGCCGGCAGCGTCGTCGTGCCGCCGGTGGTGCCGGTGCCCGAGGTGACGCTGCCGCCCGACACGTTGGTGACGAAGTAGTCGTCGGTGCCGACCTTCAGCACGGCCTTCTGGTTGTTCAGCGTCGCGACGCGCGGGCTGGACAGGATCTGCACGTCGCCATGCGTCTCGAGGAAGCCGAGGATGGACTGGAAGCCGGTGCCGGCGAGCGCCAGCCCGAGGGCCCCGGTGCCGCTGATCGGCAGGCCGACCACGTCGGCCAGGGCTGCGCTGGTCCCGCTGGGCAGCGTCGGCAGGCCGTTCGAATTGACGACCACCGCGTTCGCCGCATTGCTGGTGCTCTGCCCGAGCGCGATGCGGCTGCGCAGGAACGACCAGTCGATGCCGTTCTGGAAGCCGTCGCGCAGCTCGACCTCGACGATCTTCGCTTCCAGCATCACCTGCCGCTCGACCGACAGCCGCGTGCTGCGCAGGAAGGCGTCGATCTGGCGCAGTTCATCAGGCATCGCGCGCACCGCGATCGTGCCGGCCTGGGGGCTGGCGATCACGGTGCGCCCGCCGGCCGTGCCGACGATGCCGCGCAGTGCCTCGGTGGTCTCGGCCCAGAAGTCGGTCTTCGAGCTGGTGGACACCTGGCTGCCTTCGGTGTCCGCGCTGCGCGCGCGCGGGCTGCCGGAGCCGTTGCCGCTGCTGCCGCTGTCGTTGGCCGGTGGCGCACCCGAGCTGATGCGCACGTCACTGCGACCGCTGCGCTGGTTGTGCAGGTAGTTCAGCATGAAGATGCGCGTCTGCAGCGTCGGCGGAAACACCGTGACGCGCCGGCCGTCGATGCGGTAGTCGTAGCCGTACACCTCGCGCAGCGATTCGAGCGCCTCGCGCATCGTCACGCCCTTCAGCGTGACCGACAGCGTGCCGCCGACCTCGGGGTGCATCAGCATGCTGTAGCGCGTGTCGGTGACGAGCGACAGGAACACGTCGCGCGCCTGGGCGCCGTTGACGATCAGGTCGATGCGTGGCTCGGGCGGCGCGGCCGGCAGCACCGGGGCCGCGGGCAGGGCCGGTGCCGTGTCCGGCGTGCGCACCGGCGTCGACGGCGGGCGCTGCGCCAGCGCGGCGGCCAGTTCGGCACTCAGGCGCTGGCTCGGGTTGGCGGTGCGCAAGGGCTGGTCGGCACAGGCGGCCAAGCAGGCGGCCAGCACGCACAGCGCCATGTGGCCCCGGCGGATGCGCCACGGGTGGGCAAGGGTCGGGGTCATCACGGAGCGTCCTTTGACGGTGGGTCGGAGGGGAATCGGGCGGCCGGCCGCTGCGTGACGCCCGGGTACAGCGGCACGCGGCGCAGGCCTTGCGCATCGCGCAGCCAGACGGCATCGGCGTCGATGCGCTCGATGCGGGCGGTGCCCAGCATGTCGCCGGCCGCGAGCCGCCGGCCGCGGTCGACCAGGTGGCGCACCCCGCCGGCGACGACGACGTGGCGCGGCGTGGCCTCCGCGGCCGGGGCGCTCGCGGCACGGGCCGGTGC
>NZ_JBFUEB010000115.1:0-18520 GCF_056404395.1 Rhizobacter sp. P2_D12
TCGGCGACGCGGCGGTCGCGGAACTCGATCACTTCCGGGAAGTTGTGGCCGGTGTCCACGTGCAGCAGCGGGAACGGCAGGCGGCCCTTGAACTGCCCACTGGCGTCCTTGTTCTTGAAGGCCTTCTCGGCCAGGCGCAGCACCACGCACGAGTCCTTGCCGCCCGAGAACAGCAGGGCAGGGCGCTCGAACGCGGCCACCGTCTCGCGCAGGATGAAGATGGCTTCTTCCTCGAGCCAGTCGAGGTGGCTGTGGTCCAGCTGGGGCAGCAGTTGTTCCACGGTCAGCGGGGCATTCATGTCCGGTCTCCGATCATCGACACGGCAGCCTCTTCGGCGCCGTGCACATGCAGGCCGCATTCCTTGGCCTTCTCATCTTCCCACCACCAGCGGCCGGCGCGGAAATCCTCGCCGACGGCAATGGCACGCGTGCAGGGCGCGCAGCCGATGCTCGGCATGAACTGGTCGTGCAGCGGGTTGTAGGGCACCTCGCGGCTGGCGATGTAGTGCCACACGTCGTTCCAGCTCCAGTCGGCCAGCGGGCTGAACTTGGTGCGGCCCTTGTCGTCGGGTTCGCTGAACGGCACGTCGCCGCGGTTGTTCGACTGCTCGCGGCGCAGCCCCGTCACCCAGGCCGTGCGCTGCGCCAGCATGCGCGACAGCGGTTCGAGCTTGCGGATGCCGCAGCAGCCCTTGCGCAGCTCGATGCTCTCGTACATCGCACGCTCGCCGTGGTTCTTGACGAAATGGATCACCGCGTCGGCCTCGGGGCGGTACACCTCGACCGGCAGCCCGTAGCGCGCCTCGATGCGCGGGATCAGCGCGAGCGTCTCGGCATGCAACTGGCCGGTCTCGAGCGTGCCGATGGCAATCGGGATGCCGTGCTGCGCGATCAGGTCGGTCAGCACCATGTCCTCGGCGCCCAGGCTGGTCGCCTGCACGACGCGCCCGGGGTGCTCGGCCGCGGCCTGCTTCAGCACCTCGACCGCATGCGCGACGCGCGCATCGAACCCGGCCGTCTGCCGGGCGTACAGCGAGATGGCGCTCATATCGCGGAACCTGCCTGGTTGAACTCGCGGTTCGTGGTCTCCTGGCCCGGCGGGCGCTTGAACAGCGGCCGGTGCTCGTTCACGTCGGCCTGGTAGTGGCCGGGGAAGAAGTTCAGCGCGCGCTCGGCCACCTCGATCGACTGGTCGGCGCGCAGCGCGACGGCGTCGAAGCCGGTGCGCTGCAGCAGCGGCATCATGTCGACCAGCGCCTCGCCGGTGGCGCGCACCTCGCCGGCGAAGCGGTAGCGCGAGCGCAGCAGGCGCGCCTGGCTGTAGGCGCGGCCATCCACCCACTTCGGGAAATGCAGCGCGACCAGGCCCAGGCGCGGCAGGTCGTCGGCCAGGTCCTCGATGTCGGCGTCGTTCGGGAACTGCACGCCTACGGGCATGCCGGCCGGCCATGCGCTGCGCACGCTGTGCCATTGCGCAAGCGTCAGCAGGCTGTGCGGGGCCGGGGTGAGGGTGACCATCGGGCCGTCTTCTCCGGTGATGGTGTGCCAGGGATCGCGGGCGGTATCGATGAACTTCATGGTCAGGCCTTGGCGGTGCTGCGGCGCTGCGCGTTGGCGGCGCTCTTGAAGGGGTCGAGGCCGATGCGCGTCACGGTGTCGATGAAGCGCTCGGCCGCGCTGCTGCGCTGCTCGCGGTAGGTGTCGAGCACGGCCTCGATCACGTCGGGCACTTCGTCGGCCGCGAACGACGGGCCGATCACCTTGCCGGGCGTCGACTGGTGGCCGCTGATGGCCGAGCCGTCCAGGCCGCCCAGCGTCACCTGGTACCACTCGCTGCCGTCCTTGTCGACGCCGAGGATGCCGATGTGGCCGCTGTGGTGGTGGCCGCAGGAGTTGATGCAGCCGCTGATGTGCAGGTCGATGTCGCCGATGTCGTACAGCTCGTCGATGTCGTCGAAGCGCTCGGTGATGGCCGCCGCCACCGGGATCGAGCGCGCATTGGCCAGCGCGCAGAAATCGCCGCCGGGGCAGGCGATCATGTCGGTCAGCAGGCCGATGTTGGGCGTCGCGAAGCTCGCGCTGCGCGCCGCTTCCCACAGGGCATGGAGATCGGATTCGCGCACCCACGGCAGGACCAGGTTCTGGTCGTGCGACACGCGCAGCTCGCCCTGGCTGAAGCGGTCGGCCAGGCCCGCGGCCAGCTCCATCTGCGTGTCGGTGGCGTCGCCCGGGGCCTGGCCGGTGCGCTTGAGCGACAGCGTGACGCTGCGGTAACCCGCCAGCTGGTGCGCGTGCACGTTGCGCTCGAGCCAGCGCTGGAAGGCGGCGGGCGCGTCGGCCGGGACCTCGATGCGGCTGCCCGCGATCGGCGCAACGCCGGCCGGCGTCACGAAGTGGGCCGCGACGCGGTCGAACTCGGCCTGCGGGATGATCTGCTCGGTGCCGTCGCTGTCGAGCTCGAGGATCTTCTTGAACTCCTCGGCCACGTCGTCCAGGAAGCGCTGGCCTTCGGCCTTCACCAGGATCTTGATGCGCGCCTTGTACATGTTGTCGCGCCGGCCGTAGCGGTTGTAGACCCGCACGATGGCCTCGAGGTAGACGAGGATCTGCTGCCACGGCAGGAACTCGTTGATCACCGTGCCGATGACCGGCGTGCGGCCCATGCCGCCGCCGACCAGCACCTTGAAGCCGACCTCGCCGGCGTCGTTCTTCAGCAGCTGCAGGCCGATGTCGTGCCAGGCGATCGCGGCGCGGTCTTCCTTGGCGCCGCTGACGGCGATCTTGAACTTGCGCGGCAGGAACGCGAACTCGGGGTTCAGCGTGCTCCACTGGCGCAGGATCTCGCAGTACGGGCGGGGGTCGACGATCTCGTCGGCGGCGACGCCGGCGAAGCAGTCGCTCGTGATGTTGCGGATGCAGTTGCCGCTGGTCTGGATGCCGTGCATGCTGACCGAGGCCAGCAGGTCCATCACGTCGGCGGCCTTCGGCAGCGGGATCCAGTTGTATTGGCAGTTCTGGCGCGTCGTGAAGTGCGCGTAGCCGCGGTCGAACTCGCGCGCGATGCGCGCCAGCATGCGCAGCTGGTCGGAACTCAGCTCGCCGTACGGCACCGCGATGCGGGCCATCGGCGCGTGGCGCTGGATGTACCAGCCGTTCTGCAGCCGCAGCGCGCGGAATTCATCGTCGCCCAGCGTGCCGGCCAGGTTGCGCTGCAGCTGGTCGCGGAACTGAGCGGCACGTTGCTTGACGAATTGGGTGTCGAACGGGGTGTACTGGTACATGTCTGCGCAGCGCGTGGGAACCAGGGCGGAACTGTAGTGGCCCTATATATATGTAGAAAGAACAATTTTGTTGATTGGTTATTCGAGAGGGGGATAAGGAGGGGCCCTCCTAGAATCGCCGGATGCCTTTCTTCCTGCCTTCTGCCCTGGCCCGCCCGGCCGCGGTCCTCGCCCTTGTCGTTCTCGCCGGCTGCCAGACCGTCCCGTTGCCCCCACCGTCCACGCCCGCCTCGGGGCCGGCCACCGTGCCGCCCGTCGTGGTGGTCGTGCCGCCCGATGCCGCGGCATCGGCGCCGCCGGTCGTCATCCTCAAGCCGGCGCCCAAGCCGCCGCGCATCGGCCTGGCGCTCGGGGGCGGGGCGGCGCGCGGCTTTGCCCACATCGGCGTGATCCAGGTGCTGGAAGAGAACGGCATCAAGCCCGACCTCGTGGTCGGCACCTCGGCCGGCAGCCTGGTCGCGGCGCTGTATGCGTCGGGCAAGAACGGGCTGGCGCTGGCCGCGATGGCCGATTCGATGGACGAATCGGCGATCACCGACTGGGCCTTTCCGGGCCGCGGGCTGATCCGCGGCGAGGCGCTGGCGCGCTTCGTGCGCGACAACACCGGCGGGCGGACCATCGAGCAGATGCGCCTGCCGCTGGGCATCGTCGCGACCGACCTGGACAACGGTGCGCCGGTGCTGTTCCAGCGCGGCGATCCAGGCATCGCGGTGCGCGCGTCGAGCGCGGTGCCGGCGGTGTTCCAGCCGGTCAAGATCGGCTCCCGGGAGTACGTGGACGGCGGCCTGGTGTCGCCGGTGCCGGTGCGCTTTGCGCGTCAGATGGGCGCCGACCTGATCATCGCGGTCGACATTTCGGCGGTGCCGGATGGCGCCGAGACCGGCGACCCGATGCGCATGCTGCTGCAGACCTTCGCGATCATGAGCCGCAGCATCAACAGCTTCGAGCTGCGCGAGGCCGACGTGGTCATGCGGCCGAAGTTGCCGGGGGTGTCGTCGGCCGACTTCGCGGCCCGCAAGCGCTCGATCCAGGCCGGGCGCGAGGTGGCGCTGACGATGCTGAACGAGCTGAAGCTGCGGATCGCGGCCAAGACGCACTGAGGGCGCACCGAGGGCCGCGCCGGGATTCGGTGGCCCAAAAACAAACGGCCCGGTATCGCTACCGGGCCGAAGGTACCTGGAATGAAGAATTCGCGCGGTACCGAGGAGACAACCTTTCAGGGAGACCGCAGGCATTGCGCCCTGCGGTAACTCTCAGATGAAGGGTCGCTGGATAAGTTCAAGGCCTGCGCAAAAAATCAGGCGGCGGTGCGCTTGCCCTTCGGGGTGGCGGCTTGCGTGGCCTTGACGGCGCTGGCGCTCAGTGCCTGGATGTTGGCTTCTGCGACGCTGGCGGCTTGTTCAGCGGCCTTGTGCAGGCTTTCGTAGGCGTTGCTGGTGGTGGCGACGGCCGACTTGAACAGCGCGACGACATTCTCGGTGCCCGCCGGGGCGTTCTTCACGGCGGTGTCGACCACGGCCATGAACTTCTGCTGGGCTTCGGCGGCTTGCGCTTCGGCGACCTTGCCGATGTCGGCATTGGTGCTGGCGGCGATGTCGTACAGGTGGCGGCCATAGGCGGCAGCCTTCTCGGCGGCCGGCTGCAGCAGGCTGGCTTGCAGCGACAGCAGTTCTTGCGCGTCCTTCACCGACAGGGCTGCCGTGGTGTTGGCGGCGGCTTCGCCGAGCGCGGTCTTGGCAACCTGCAGGTTCAGTTCGACGAGCTTCTCGACGCCTTCGAACGCCTTGCCGGTCAGGCCGAAGAGCGTTTCGATGTTGGTCTTGTGGGCGGCGATCAATTGTTCAGCGGTCAGCATGTGGAATCTCCATTGGGATAGAAAAAGGGGACTGCGCCTGACACAGTGACTTTGTTGCACTGCACCATGAGCTGAAGTATACGGGGCGATCGGCAGATTACAAGTTGTTTTTGCTGCATTGCAGCAATCTAGATGCGGACGCCCAATTCGTGAGGTCCGGGCAGGTCTCGGCACAATCGGCGGCGATGCAAGCCTTCCACTCGGACCACTTCGTGCTGCCCCTGCCGGAAGGCCACCGCTTTCCGATGCAGAAGTACCGGCTGCTGCGCGAGGCGGCCGAATCGGTGCCGGGGCTGCAGCTGCAGGAGGCCCTCGCCGCGACCGATGGCGAGCTGGCGCTGGCCCACACCCCCACCTATGTCACGGCGGTGGCCGAAGGGCTGCTGAGCCCGGCGCAGCAGCGCGAGATCGGTTTCCCGTGGACGCCGCGCATGGTCGAGCGCGCGCGGCGCTCGGTCGGCGCCACCATCGCCGCGGCCCGCAGCGCATTGACCGCCGGCCTTGCCGCCAACCTGGCCGGGGGCACGCACCATGCCTATGCCGACAAGGGCGCCGGCTACTGCGTCTTCAACGACGTGGCCGTCGCCGCCCGCCTGATGCAGGCCGAATGGCACCGGCACCACCGGGCGCTGTTGCGCGTCGCGGTGATCGACCTGGACGTGCACCAGGGCAACGGCACCGCGGCGATCTTCCGCGACGATCCGACCGTGTTCACGCTGTCGCTGCACGGTGAGCGCAACTTCCCGTTCCGCAAGGAAGACAGCGACCTCGACGTCGCGCTGCCCGACGGCTGCCGCGATGCCGACTACCTGGCGGCACTCGACGCCGCGCTGGCCGAGCTGTGGCGCCGGCACGCCGATGCGCCGCCCGGCCTGGTCTTCTACCTCGCCGGTGCCGACCCGCACGAAGGCGATCGCCTCGGGCGCCTGAAGCTCAGCGCCGCCGGCCTCGCCGAACGCGATCGCCGCGTGTTCGAAGCCGCGCGCCGGCGCCGCATCCCGGTCGCGGTCAGCATGGCCGGCGGCTATGGCCGCGACATCGCCGACACCGTCGCGGTGCAGCTCACGACACTGCGCGAGGCACTGGCCAGCCAGCAGCAATGGAACAATGCGGCGCCATGAGCAGCAGCACCTCTTCCCGCCCGCAGCCCGAATCGCGCGATGCCTACCGGCACTTCACGTCGCTCACCACGCGCTGGATGGACAACGACGCCTACGGCCACGTCAACAACGTCGTCTACTACAGCCTGTTCGACACAACGGTGAACCGCTACCTGATCGAGGCCGGCGCGCTCGACATCCATGCCGGCCGCACCATCGGCCTGGTGGTCGAGACGCACTGCAACTACTTCGCGCCGATCGCGTTCCCGCAGGCGGTGGATGCGGGGCTGCGCGTCGCGCAGGTCGGCAGCTCCAGCGTGCGCTACGAGATCGCCCTGTTCGCCGCCGGCGAGCCGCTCAGCGCGGCGCGCGGCCATTTCGTGCATGTCTACGTCGACCGCGACACGCGCCGCCCGGTGGCGCTGCCGCCGCCCCTGATCCAAGCCCTCGAAGGATTGCGCCCGTGACCTCGCCCGCCGTACCGACCCCCGAACAGACCGCCCTCGTCGACCACGCCATCGAGACGCGCCGCTCGTTGCGCGCCTTCCTGCCGACACCGGTGCCGCGCGAGACCCTCGAGGAGATCCTGCGCGTCGCCGCGCGCGCGCCCTCGGGCACCAACACCCAGCCCTGGAAGGTCTACGTGCTGACCGGCGAGCCGCTGCAGGCCTTGTCGCGCGACATCATGGCCGTCTACGACGATCCGGCCGTCGCGGCGCAACACCGCGAGGAATACGCCTACTACCCGGTCGAGTGGCGCCCGCCCTACATCGACCGCCGCCGCAAGGTCGGCTGGGACCTGTACGGCCTGCTCGGCATCGCCAAGGGCGACAAGCCGCGCATGCATGCGCAGCATGGCCGCAACTACGTGTTCTTCGACGCCCCGGTCGGCCTGATGTTCACGATCGACCGCGTGATGCAGCAGGGCAGCTGGCTCGACTATGGCATGTTCCTGCAGAACATCATGGTGGCGGCGCGCGCCCGCGGCCTCGACACCTGCCCGCAGGCGGCGTTCACGCAGTTCCACCGCATCATCCTGCCGCGGCTCGGCGCGGGCGAGGACGAGATGCTGGTATGCGGCATGTCGCTCGGCTTCGCCGACCCCGAGGCGGTCGAGAACACGCTGGTCACCGAGCGAGAGCCGGTGGCGGGCTTCACGCGCTTCCTCGGCTGATGCTGTCGCCGCTGTGGGGCCTGCCGTTCGCGGGCCTCCTGCTGTCGATGGCGCTGCTGCCGCTGCTGGCACCGGCCTTCTGGCAGCGCCACGACGGCAAGGTCGTCGCGGCCTGGGCGCTGGCCTGGCTGCTGCCGGCCGCGGCGGTGTTCGGCGTGGCCTCCGCGTGGCACGGCCTGGTGCATGCGCTGGTGGCCGAGTACATCCCGTTCATCGTGCTCCTCACCGCGCTGTTCGTCGTGGCCGGCGGCATCTTCGTGCGCGGCAACCTGCGCGGCAGCCCAGGCGTCAACGTCGCGCTGATGGCGATCGGCGCGGCACTGGCCAGCGTGATGGGCACGACCGGCGCGTCGATGCTGATGATCCGGCCGCTGATCCGGGCCAACGACCACCGGCGCTCGGCCGCGCACGTGATCGTGTTCTTCATCTTCATCGTGTCGAATGCCGGTGGCGCGCTGACGCCGCTGGGCGACCCGCCGCTGTTCCTCGGCTTCCTGCAGGGCGTGTCGTTCTTCTGGACGCTGCAGCACCTGCTGCCGCACACGCTGTTCCTGGTCGGGGCGCTGCTCGCGATCTTCTGGCTCATCGACCGCCACCACCAGCGGCACGATCCGCCGCCGCAGGCGGACCCGACCCCGCCGACGCGCGGCTTCGGCGTCGAGGGCCGCATCAACCTCGGGCTGCTGGCCGGCATCGCGGGGCTGATCCTGCTGAGCGGGCTGTGGCAGGGCGGGGTGGCGCTCCGCGTCGCCGGCGTCGAGGTCCACTGGCAGGGCCTGGTCCGCGACACCGGCCTGCTCGCGGTCATCGGCCTGTCGCTGTGGCTCACGCCGGCCGCGGCGCACCGCCAGAACCAGTTCAGCTTCGGCCCCATCATCGAGGTGGCGAGGCTGTTCGCCGGTATCTTCCTGACCATCATCCCGGTGATCGCGATGCTGCGCGCCGGCGTCGACGGGCCGTTCGGCGCCATCATTGCCGCCGTCACCGGCGCGGATGGCCAACCGCGGCCAGGGATGTATTTCTGGGCGGCCGGCGGACTCTCGTCATTTCTGGACAATGCGCCGACCTACCTGGTGTTCTTCAACGCCGCCGGCGGCGATGCGCAGCAGCTGATGACGCGCCTGGCGCCGACGCTGGTGGCGATCTCGGCCGGGTCGGTGTTCATGGGTGCCAATTCGTACATCGGCAACGCACCCAACCTGATGGTGAAGGCCGTGGCCGAAAGCCGCGGCATCCGGATGCCGGGCTTCTTCGGCTACATGGCCTGGGCCATGGCCGTGCTGATGCCCTTGTTCGTGTTGATGTCGTTGATCTGGTTCTTCTGAAGGAGTGACATGAAGCCTGCCGTCCTGGTGTCCCGTGCCGTGTTCCCCGACGTCGTCGAGCGCCTGCGTGCGCACTTCACCGTCGAGGACAACCCCGACGACCGCATCTACACGAAGGCCGAGCTGATCCGGCGCCTGGCCGGCAAGGCCGGCGTGTTCGCGACCGGCAGCGAGCGCTTCGATGCCGAGGTGCTCGATGCCAACCCGCAGCTGAAGGCGGTGTGCAACATGGCGGTCGGCTACAACAACATCGACGTCGACGCCTGCACCGCGCGCGGCGTGCTGTGCACCAACACGCCCGACGTGCTGACCGACACCACGGCCGACTTCGGCTTCGCGCTGATGATGGCCGCGGCGCGTCGCATCGCCGAGTCCGAGCACTACCTGCGCCGCGGCGACTGGAAGAAGTGGTCCTACGACATGTTCACCGGCAGCGACGTGCACGGCGCGACGCTGGGCATCCTCGGCATGGGCCGCATCGGGCAGGGCATCGCGCGGCGCGGCGCGCACGGCTTCGGCATGAACGTGATCTACCACAACCGGTCGCGGCTGGCGCCCGAGGTCGAGGCCGAGTGCCGCGCCCGCTACGTCAGCAAGGAGTCGCTGCTGCGCGACGCCGACCACTTGGTGCTGGTGCTGCCGTACTCGCAGTCTTCGCACCACGCCATCGGTGCCGCCGAGCTGGCGCAGATGAAGCCGAGCGCGACGCTGACCAACGTCGCGCGCGGCGGCATCGTCGACGACGCGGCGCTGGCGCAGGCGCTGGCCGCGCGGCAGATCGCGGCGGCCGGCCTCGACGTCTACGAAGGCGAGCCGGCCCTGAATCCCGCGCTGCTGGAGCTGCCGAACGTGGTGCTGACGCCGCACATCGCCAGCGCCACGGTGGCGACGCGGCGCGCGATGGCTGGCCTCGCGGCCGACAACCTGATCGCGGCACTCGGCTTCGGGCCGCTGGCCGGCAAGCCGCCGACGCCGATCAATCCGCAGGTGCTGCAGGCATGAAGGCGCTGCGCGCCGCGGCCTTCGCGTTGCTGATGGCTTGCGGTGCGCATGCGCTGGCCGCCGACCCGGTCGTCGTCGGCTCCAAGCGCTTCACCGAGTCCTACGTGCTCGGCGAGATCGTGCGCCTGAGCTACGAGCGCGCCGGCATCCCCGCGACGCACAGGCAGGGCCTGGGCAACACCGGCATCCTGGAGCAGGCGCTGAAGAGCGGCGCGGTCGACGTCTACCCCGAATACACCGGCACCATCGTGCGCGAGCTGCTGAAGCGCGAGGGCAACCCGTCGCTCGACGAGCTGAACGGCTGGCTCGCGCCGCGCGGCCTGAAGGCCGCCATCCCGCTCGGCTTCAACGACACCTATGCGCTCGCGATGCTCGAATCCCAGGCCGACAAGCTCGGCATCGCGAGCATCTCCGACCTGCGCAAGCCGCAGGCGGCCGGCCTGCACCTGGGGCTGTCGCACGAATTCCTCGAGCGCGCCGACGGCTGGCCGGCGCTGAAGACCGCCTACCAACTCGGGTTCGACAAGCCGGCCGGGCTGGACCACGGCCTGGCCTACGACGCGATCGCGGCCGGCCGCGTCGACCTGATCGACATCTACAGCACCGATGCCAAGGTGGCGCGCTACAAGCTGCGCGTGCTGAAGGACGACGTCGGCTTCTTCCCGAAGTACGACGCGGTGCTGCTGATGCGCGCGAGCCTCGACCCGGCGCCGCTGCAAGCGCTGGCCGGGCGCATCGACGAGGCGGCGATGATCTCGCTGAATGCGCAGGTCGAGCTCGACGGCAAGAGCTTCGCCGAGGTCGCGCGGCAGTTCATGTCGGGCAGCGCCGCCCCCGCCGCCCGGCCGGTCACCTTCCTGCAGCGCCTGTTCGCGCCGGATTTCGGCCGCCTTGCCGGGCAGCACCTGCTGCTGGTGTTCGGCTCGCTCGCGGTGGCGGTGCTGGTGGGCGTGCCGCTCGGCGTGGCCGCATGGCGCTGGCCGCGCAGCACCGGCCTGGTGATGGGTGCGGTGTCGGTGCTGCAGACCGTGCCGTCGCTCGCGCTGCTGGCCTTCCTGATCGCGGTGGTCGGCAGCATCGGGCTGCTGCCGGCGCTGATCGCGCTGTTCCTGTATGCGCTGCTGCCGATCGTGCGCAACACGCACGCCGGGCTGCACGGCGTGTCCGACGGCCTGGCGCAGGCGGCCCTGTCGCTGGGCATGACGAAGCGCCAGGCGCTGCGCCACGTGCAGTTGCCGCTGGCCGCGCCGACGCTGCTGGCCGGCATCAAGACCGCGGCGGTGATCAACGTCGGCACCGCCACCGTCGCGGCCTTCATCGGCGCCGGCGGCTTCGGCGAGCGCATCGTCGCCGGGCTGGCGGTCAACGACACCGGCGCGATGCTGGCCGGCGCGCTGCCGGCGGCGGTGCTGGCGCTGGCGGTGCAGTACGGCTTCGATGCGGTCGAGAAGCGGTTGCTGCCTGTCCCACTGCGCACCTCGGCATAGCGGGTGCTGCGAGAATGGCGGGATGCTCCTCGACTGGATTTCGCTCGCACTGCTCGTCGTTGTCCTGCTGTTGATACTGTGGCTCGCGCTGCGACGGCCCCCCGAAGCCGGCACCGAACGCCTGGAACGCGAACTGCGCGACGAGGTGGCGCGCAGCGCGCAGGGCACGCGCCAGGAACTGGGCCAGACGCTCGCGAGCTTCCAGCAGACGCTGCTGGCGCAGCAGGGCGACGTGGCCCGCACGCAGAACGAGCAGATCGACAGCTTCCGCACTCAGCTCGCCGCGACCCAGCAGGCGCAGGACGCGACCCTCGCGCGCCTGGCCGAGCAGCAGGCCAATGCGCTGAAGCGCTTTGCCGACACGCTGTCCGACCAGCTGCGCATGCTGTCGCAGTCGAACGACCAGCGGCTCACCGAGATGCGCGGCGCGGTCGAGCAGAAGCTGTCGGCGATCCAGGCCGACAACGAGAAGAAGCTCGAGCAGATGCGCGCGACGGTCGACGAGAAACTGCATGCCACGCTCGAGCAGCGCCTGGGCGAGAGCTTCAAGCTGGTGGCCGACCGGCTCGACCAGGTGCACAAGGGCCTGGGCGAGATGCAGAACCTGGCGCGCGACGTCGGTTCGCTGAACCGGGTGCTGACCAACGTCAAGACGCGCGGCATCTTCGGCGAGGTGCAGCTGGCCGGGCTGCTGGAACAGGTGTTCACGCCCGAGCAGTACGCCGTCAACGTCGAGACGGTGCCGGGAAGCGGTGCGCGGGTCGAGTTCGCGATCCGGTTGCCGGGCCAGCGGGTCGACGGCGTCGCGCTGTGGCTGCCGATCGACGCGAAGTTCCCGCGCGAGGACTACGAGCGCCTGCTCGACGCCCAGGACCGCGCCGACCCGGTGGCGGTCGAGGTGGCCGGCAAGGCGATCGAGACGCGGCTGCGGCTGGAGGCCAAGGCGATCCGCGACAAGTACGTGTCGCCGCCGCACACCACCGACTTCGGCATCCTGTTCGTGCCGACCGAGGGCCTGTACGCCGAGGCGCTGCGCCGGCCGGGGCTGGTCGAATCGATGCAGCGCGAGCACCACGTGATGCTGGCCGGGCCCACCACCTTGCTTGCGACGCTGAACAGCCTGCAGATGGGCTTTCGCACGCTGGCGCTGGAGAAGCGCTCGGTCGAGGTGTGGGAGGTGCTGGGCGCGGTGAAGACCGAGTTCGCGAAGTTCGGCGACGTGCTGGCCAAGACCAAGAAGAAGCTCGACGAGGCCAGCAACACCATCGACCAGGCGCAGACGCGGGCCAACGTGATGGCGCGCAAGCTGAAGTCGGTCGAGGCGGTCACCGAGACGCATGCACAGGCCCTGCTGCCGCTGGCCTTGCCGCGCGACGACGACGCCATCGTTCCCGATCTGCCGGAGAGCGACGCGTGATGGCCCAACCCCGAAGCGCCTTCGGCGCTCCCCCTCACTGCTGACATGGCGCAGTTTTCGCGGCCCTTGTTGGCGCTGATCCTCGGGCAGATCAGCCTGCATTCCTGCATGGCGGGGGTGCGCATGGCAGCACCTCTGCAGGCGCTGAAGCAAGGCCAGGCGGAATGGGCAGTGGGGCTGCTGATGGCGCTGTTCGCCGCGGCGCCGGTGCTGCTCTCGCTGCCCGCGGGGCGGCTGGCCGACCGGCGCGGCTACCACGTGCCGCTGAGGTTGGGCATCGGGCTGTCGCTGGCCGGCGGCGCGCTGGCGGCCATCAGCAGCCACTACGTCGCGATGTGCCTGGCCGCGATCCTGACCGGCGCCGGCGCGAACTTCGGGTTGATCACGATCCAGCGCACGGCCGGCCGCATGGCCGGCGACGCGACCGAACGCATCCGGGTCTTCAGCTGGCTGGGCCTGGCGCCCGCATTGTCGAACGTGATCGGCCCGGTGACGGCGGGGGCGCTGATCGACCTGATGGGCTTCCGCGCCGCGTTCGGCTTGCTGATGCTGATGCCGCTGGCGGCCCTGGTGTCGTCGCGCTACGTGCCGGTCGAGGCCGACGCGCCGCGCCCGCCCGGCGCGGTGCAGCGCCAGGGCTCCTGGGACCTGCTGCGCTCGGCACCGCTGCGCCGGCTGCTGCTGGTCAACTGGCTGCTGTCGGCCAGCTGGGACGTGCATTCCTTCGTCGTGCCCATCCTCGGCCATGAGCGCGGGCTGAGCGCGGCGACGATCGGCCTGGTCCTCGGGCTGTTCGCGGCGTCGGTGGCGGGGGTGCGGCTGCTGATCCCGGTGCTGGCGCACCGGCTGAGCGAATCGCAGGTGCTGGCCGGCGCGATGCTGTGGACCGCCGCGGTGTTCGCCGTCTACCCGTTCGTGCAGTCGGCCTGGTTGATGGCCTGCTGCGCGTCGCTGCTCGGGCTGTCGCTGGGCGCGGTGCAGCCGATGGTGATGTCGACGCTGCACCACATCACGCCGCACGAGCGGCACGGCGAGGCGATCGCCTTCCGTTCGATGGCGCTGAACGGGTCGAGCACCGTGATGCCGCTGCTGTTCGGCGCTTTCGGCGCGGCGCTGGGAGCCGCGTCGCTGTTCTGGATGATGGGCCTGGCCGTCGGAGCCGGCAGCTGGCAGGCGCGAAGGATCTGAGGCCTAGAACTTGATGCCGGCCGGGTTGCTGCCGTCGGCGGCCGGCTGGGTCGGCCGGGCTGCCGGGGCCGCGGGACGCTGCGCCGGCGTGGCGGCCTGCTTGGGCTCCGTCAGCGGCGTCGCGCTGCCCTGCGGGAAGTTCGCCGGCAGCTTCGATTCCTTCGGGTACGCGGCCGCATCCAGGTAGCTCGTCCACTCTTCACGCTGGTAGCCGCGCAGCACCTGCGCGCCGACCGTCAGCGCCGGCAGGTCGCGCGTGCCGGCGATGCGGTTTAGCGCGTCGGCGTCCTCGACCGTGCCGACCGATCGCTCGGCAAAGGGGATGCCGCGCTGGCGCAGCAACTGGCGGCCGCTGTCGCACGGTGCGCAGTCCTTGGTCGTGTACAGCGTCACCGGGTAGCGCTGCGCCGCCTGGCGAAGCTCGAGCGGCAACGCGACGTCGCTCGACACGCCGCCGCCGGCACCGACCGTCTGGACCTTGCTGTCGGTGGTGATGGCCGGCCGGTCGGTGTAGGTCACCTTGCCGTCCGGGCCGACGACCTTGTACAGCGCGTGTGCCGGCAGTGCGGCGAACAGCCCGGCCAGCAAGGCGGGCGCCGCCAGGCGGAAGCTGCGGAAAGGACGAGAGGTCATGGGTGCTCCAACAACGTGGGATGTGTTTGCGCCGGAATTTACTGCATCAGGCCATGCCTTGATGTCGCAGCAGCGCATCAATGCTCGGCTCGCGGCCGCGGAAGGCCTTGAAACTCTCCATCGCCGGGCGGCTGCCGCCGGCCTCGAGGATGGCCTGGCGGTAGCGCCGCCCCGTGGGAATGTCGAGCGCGCCGGCTTCCTCGAAGGCGCTCCAGGCGTCGGCGCTCAGCACCTCGGCCCACTTGTAGCTGTAGTAGCCGGCCGCGTAACCGCCGGAAAAGATGTGTGAGAAGCCGTGCTGGAAGCGGTTGAAGCGCGGCGGCACTAGCACCGCCACCTCGGCGCGCACCTCGTCGAGCAGGCCCTGGATGTCGGCCTGCGAGCCCGGCTCGGCATGCAGCCGCATGTCGAACAGCGAGAACTCGATCTGCCGCAGCGTCTGCAACCCGCTCTGGAAGTTCTTGGCCGCCAGCATCTTGTCGAACAGCGCACGCGGCAGCGGCTCGCCGGTGTCGACGTGGGCCGTCAGCCGCTTGAGCACGTCCCATTCCCAGCAGAAGTTCTCCATGAACTGGCTGGGCAGTTCGACCGCATCCCACTCGACGCCGGAGATGCCGGCCACGCCGACGTCGTTCACCTGCGTCAGCATGTGGTGCAGCCCGTGGCCGAACTCGTGGAACAGCGTCGTCACGTCGTCGTGCGTCAGCAGCGCCGGGCGGCGCTTGCCGTCGACCTCGACCGGCGACGCGAAGTTGCACACCAGGTGCGCCACCGGCGTCTGCGTGCGGCCGTCCGGGCGCGCCCAGCGGCCGCAGACGTCGTCCATCCAGGCGCCCGGGCGCTTGCCGGGGCGCGCATACGGATCGAGGTAGAACTGGCCGATCAGCTCGCCCTGGCGTTCGATGCGGAAGAAGCGCACGCCCGGGTGCCAGACCGGCGCGCTGTCGGAGCGGATGCTGACCTCGAACAAGGTCTCGATGATGCGGAACAGCCCGTCCAGCACCTTGGTCTCGGTGAAGTAGGGCTTGACCTCCTGGTCGCTGAAGGCATAGCGACGCTCCTTCAGCTTCTCGCTGGCATAGGGGAAATCCCAGGCCTGCAGGTCGGACAGCCCGAGCTCGGTGCGGGCGAACTCGCGCAGCTCGGCCAGGTCGCGCTCGGCATAGGGACGGGCGCGTTGCGCCAGGTCGCGCAGGAAGCCCGTGACCTGCTGCGGCGTGTCGGCCATCTTCGGCACCAGCGACACCTCGGCGAAGCTCGCGTAGCCGAGCAGCCGGGCCTCTTCCTGGCGCAGGTCGAGCAGCTCGCGCATCACCGGGCTGTTGTCGCGCTCGGGCGGGCCGGCTTCGCTGGCGCGGGTGACGTAGGCGACGTACAGCTTCTCGCGCAGCGCGCGGTTGCTGCCGTACTGCATCACCGGGAAGTAGCTCGGGAAGTGCAGCGTGATCTTGTGGCCCGGCTGGCCGTCGGCCTCGGCCGCGGCGCGCGCGGCCGCCACCACGTCGGCCGGCACGCCGTCCAGCTCGTCGGCGCCGACGTACAGCGAGAAGCCGTCGGTGGCATCGAGCACGTGCTCGGAATAGCTCTGCGACAGCGTGGCCAGCCGGTCCTGGATCTGCGCGTAGCGCTCGCGGTCGGGGCCCTTCAGCTCGGCACCGGACAGCACGAAGTCGCGCATCGCGTTCGACAGCGCCTGGCGGCGCGGCGCGCTCAGCGCGGCGGCGGCCGGGCCGGCGGCGATGGCCTTGTACTTGGCATACAGGCGCTCGTCGGCGCCCAGCCGGGTGTGGAATTCGGTGACGGCAGGCAACTGCTCGTTGTAGGCCGCCCGCAATTCGGGCGTGTCGGCGACGGCCGTCAGGTGGTGCACGGCGCCCCAGGCACGGCCCAGGCGTTCGGTGGCGACGTCGAGCACGGCCGACATCGCGTCGTAGTCGGCCGGCACCTCGTCGCCGGTGACACGGTCGAGCGCCGCATCGGCCTCGGCCAGCAACTGGGCCATCGCGGGCGCGACGTGCACCGCGCGGATCGCGGAGAAGTCGAGCAGGGCGTCGGGTACGAGGAGCGGGTTGATCTCGGTCATGTCTGCCTTCCCTTTCAATTGTTGTGCCACCCTGGACTCAAACCGCTGCAAAACGTTCTGCCGCCTCCATGGTGTTGACCAGGAGCATCGCACGGGTCATGGGCCCGACGCCACCCGGCACCGGCGTGATCCAGCCCGCGACCTGCGAGACGCCGTCGAAGTCGACATCTCCTGCCAGCTTGCCGTCGTCCTTGCGGTTCATGCCGACATCGATCACGACCGCGCCCGGCTTGACCATGTCGGCGGTGAGCACATTGCGCTTGCCGACCGCCGCGACGACGACGTCGGCATCGCGGGTGTGGCGGCCGATGTCGGGCGTCCCGCTGTGGCAGATGGTGACGGTGGCGTTGGCCTGCAAGAGCAGCATCGCCATCGGCTTGCCGACGGTGTTGCTGCGGCCGATCACGACGGCATTCCTGCCGCGCAGCGGCAGCCCGGTGGTGGCGATCAGCTTCATGCAGCCGTAGGGCGTGCAGGGCAGGAAGCCGGGGCGGCCGACCATCAGCGCACCGGCGCTCTGCACGTGGAAGCCGTCGACGTCCTTGAGCGGCGAGATCGCCTCGATCACCTTCTGCGGGTCGATGTGCCGGGGCAGCGGCATCTGCACCAGGATGCCGTGGATGGACGGGTCGGCGTTCAGCGCGGCGATGCGCGCCAGCAGCTCGCTTTCCGACAACGACGCGTCGTACTTCTCGAGCACCGAGCGCACGCCGCTGGTCTCGCAATCGTTGACCTTGTGCTTCACGTAGACCTGCGAGGCCGGGTCGTCGCCGACCAGGATCACCGCCAGGCCGGGCTGGCGCCCGCGGGCGGTGAGGGCGGCGGCGCGCTGGGCCACCTCGGCGCGGATCGTCTTGGCGAGGGCGTTGCCATCGATCAGTTGTGCGGTCATCGGGTTGCTGCTTCCGGAAACGAAAAAGGCCGCTGGGGAACAGCGGCCTTGGGTCTGGGATTCGGTTTATGCCTTGGCCTGGGCGCCGAGGGCAATCTTGAGGAGGTCTGCCACCGTGTTGGCGTTCAGCTTCTCCATGATGTTGGCGCGGTGCGCCTCGACCGTCTTGATGCTGATGCCCAGGTCGTCGGCGATCTGCTTGTTCAGCCGGCCGGCGACGATGCGCTCGAGCACCTGGGCCTCGCGCGTGGTCAGGCGCGACAGCAGCGCATCGCGGCTGGCGGCTTCCTGGTGGTGCGAGAAGGCACTGCGCGCCTGGTCGAGCATGCGCTCGACGAGGCCGAGCAACTCTTCTTCCTTGAAGGGTTTCTCGATGAAGTCCATCGCGCCCTTCTTCATCGTCGTGACCGCCATCGGCACGTCGCCGTGGCCGGTGATGAAGACGACGGGCAGCGGCGATTTGCGTTCCAGCAGCCGGTCCTGCAGTTCCAGGCCGCTCATGCCGTCCATGCGGATGTCGGCGATCAGGCAGGCGACCTCGCGGGGGTCGAAGCGCGACAGGAAGGACTCCGACGAATCGAAGCACTTGACGCGGTAGTCCTTGCCTTCGAGCAGCCATTGCAGCGAGTCGCGCACGGCTTCGTCGTCGTCGACCACATAGACCGTCCCTTTTTTCGGAATCAAGCTCATCGATGCAGTCTCATGGCAGCGCCGGTTCGAGGCCGGCAGATTTGGCGGTTTCCACAGGCAGCGTGAAGCTGAAGCGGCACCCGACGGCGAGGTCGCCATTGTATAAGTTCTGCGCCCGGATACGGCCGCGATGGCTCTCGATGATGGAGCGGCACAGGGACAACCCGATGCCCAGCCCTTCGGCCTTGGTCGAGAAGAAGGCCTCGTAGAGCCGCGCGATGACTTCTTCCTTCAGGCCCGGGCCGCTGTCGGTGACGCTGAACTCGATCACGCCGCCTTCTTCCGGCGTGTGCCGGGGCACCACGCGCAGCTCGATGTTGCGGCGCGCCTGCGGCAGCCCGGCCGAGTCGATCGCCTCGGCGGCGTTCTTCAGCAGGTTCAGCACCACCTGCT
>NZ_JBFUEB010000116.1:0-18517 GCF_056404395.1 Rhizobacter sp. P2_D12
ACTCTGGGGCGCGCCAATCAGGATGGAGCGCCGGAGCTGGCTGGTTTCAAGGCCCGCGTGCGCCAGCACGCTTCGTGGACTGACTTGTCGCCGACTGTTTGACCACAGCGAGCGAAGCGAGCGGCGGGAGTTTCGGCGACGGGCCTTGAAAGCAGACAGCGCAGGGGAGTCCTCGCCCCCAAAGGGCGAGGATCGCTCCATCCGGCGCGCCCCAGAGTCCCCGCCCGCGCCTTTGCCCGCGCCGGCGCAGCCCTCACCGCCAGCGCTTCACGCCGCTCAGGCTCGTCAGGTAGATCCAGGTGCGCCAGGCGATGAAGGCCGGTGCCCACAGGATGTCGAGGAAGGTCTTCGCCGGCACGCCCGCCAGCAGGTTGCCGGCGATGAAGTACAGCAGGTAGGCCGGCAGCAGCGCGGCCGCCAGCACGAACTGCCATGATGCGAGCCCGCAGACCGCCCCGGCCGCGACGATGGCGACGAACAGCAGGCTCAGCTGCACTGCATGCGACGGCAGCAGGAAATCGACCATCAGGTTCAGCGCCGTCGTGTCGCCGCTGGACCTGAAGCGCGCCCACAGCGCCTTCACGCTGCGCCCGACGATCGCCGAGCGGCCGCCGGCCCAGCGCCGGCGCTGCGCCGCCGCTTCCTTGGCGGTCTCCGGGATCACGCTCGACGCGCGCGCATGCTCCAGCCAGTGCACGCGCCGGCCGCTGCACACCAGCCGCACCAGCATCTCCTGGTCCTCGACCATCGTGTCCGAATGCCAGGGCATCTGCTGCAGCACGTCGCGGCGGAACACCATGCCGTGCCCGCGCAGGTTGCAGCTCCAGCCGGCCTGGCTGCGCGCCAGTTCCTCGAGCCGGTTCTCGACCACCGCGTTCATGTAGTTCAGCCGAGAAAACAGTGTCGCCTGCCAGTTGTGCACGCCGACGCGCCCCTGCAGCACCGGGTGGCCGGCGTGCAGGCCGGCCGCCGCCTGCTGGAAGAACTGCGCGTCGACCAGGTTGTCGGCGTCGAAGAAGGCCACCGCGTCCAGCGCATTGCCATGCCGCGCTTCCAGCGTCGCGATGCCCTCGGCCAGGCCGGCGGTCTTGCCGCGCGCACCCGATTGCCGATCGATGCAGTCGAAGCCGGCGGCGCGGATCTCGGCCACCGTCGCATCGGTGCAATGGTCGGCGACGAACAGGATCGCCAGCTGCTCGCGCGGGTAGTCGACGCGCGCCAGCGACGCGAACAGCGGCGCGAGCACGCCTTCCTCGTTGTGTGCCGGCACCAGCACGCCGAAGCGCTTGTCGTGCCGTGGCGCCAGCGGCGCCGGGGCGCGCACGCCCCACAGCGCGCGGATCGCCTGGTAGAAGAAGATGGCCGCCACCCCCAGCACCAGCGCGCTCGCCGCCAGCGCCGCCACCCACCACAGCGCGTGCGTCATGCGGCGCTCCGCGCGGCCGTCGCGGGCGAACCGGGCCGCTGCAGGCCGGCTTCGTAGATCTCGACCATGCGCTTCATCCGCGCATCGAACAGGAACCCGTCGCGCACCTTGCCGATGGCCGAGCGGCCCATCGTCGCGCGCCGCGTCTCGTCCGACAGCAGGCCGGACAGCGCCTCGGTGAACAGGTCGAGGTCGCCCGGCGGCACCAGCAGCCCGTCGACGCCCTGCGTGATCACCTCGGGGATGCCGCCCACCGCCATCGCGACGCCGGGCACGCCGTGCAGCATGGCCTCGAGCAGCACGTTCGGCAGGCCCTCGCGCAGCGAGGCCATCGCGAGGATGTCCAGTGCCGGGTAGATCGCCGGCAGGTCGTCGCGGTGGCCGAGCAGCAGCACGGTGTCGCCCAGGCCCTGCTGCGCCACCTGCGCCTCGATGTCGGCGCGCTGCGCGCCTTCGCCGGCGATCAGGAAGCGCGCGTCCGGGAACTTCGGTGCCAGCCGCGCCGCGGCGTCGACGAACAGCCGGTGGCCCTTCTCGATGCCCAGCCGGCCGATGATCGCCACCACCTGCGCGTCCTCGCGCAGGCCCAGCGCGGCCCGCGCCTGGCGGCGCGCATCGCCGGCCAGCGCCTGGTACGAGCTGCGGATCGCGTTGTGCACCACCGTCAGCTTGCGCGCCGGCACGCCGGCCGCGCGGGCCAGCCTGCGGTAGCTCTCGGAGACGCAGATCACCTGGTCGAAGAAGCGCCACAGGAAGGCCTGCAGCCGCTCGTACAGGCGCACCTTCGCGTTCTCGGACGTCCAGCCGTGCGCGGTGGTCAGCGCCGTCACCTTGGCGCGGCGCGCCGCCAGCAGCGTGTACAGGTCGGCCTTGTAGCCGTGGCTGTGCGCCACGGTGCCGGGCTGGGCCGCGAGCTTCGCGGCCAGCGCCTTGATCGCGCCGAGGTCGAGCTTGCCGGACGACTGCAGGCATTCGTAGTCGATGCCGGCCTCGCGCACCTTGCGCGAGATCGGCGTGTCGTCGGTGTTCCAGATGTTGACGATGCGGGCGTGCCAGTCGCCGCCGCGCAGCGCCAGGCATTCGTTGATCACGGTCTTCTCGGGGCCGAACACGTCTTCGGCGCTGATGATGTGGATGAGGGTCTTCTTCACACGGTCTCCAACACGCCGAAGCGCAGTCCGGCTGCGCGGGCGTTGTCCAGCAATCGGGGCAGGGCCTGCGCGGTGACAGGCGTGTCGTCATGGAACAGCAGGATGTCGCCGCCCGACAGCGCCTGCGGCGTGACGCGCGCCTCCAGCTCGGCGGGCAGCTGCACGAACGAGTCGCGCGACTCGAACGACCACATCACGATCTTCACGCCGTTCAGCCAGCACCACAGGATGCGCAGCACCGACAGCTCGCCGTAGGCCGGCCGGTAGCTGCGCAGGCGCACGCCGAAGCGCGCGGCCACGTCGCGCATGCGGCGCAGGTCGTCGAGCTGCTCGCGCCAGCTCATGTCGGTGCAGTGGCGGTGCGTGAAGCCGTGCAGCGCGATGGCATGGCCGCGGTCGCGCACCTGCGCCACCAGCGCCGGGTGGCGCTCCATCTCCTGGCCGATCATGAAGAAGGTGGCTTTCACGCCGCCGCCGTCCAGTGCGTCCAGCACCTGCGGCGTCACCACCGGGTGCGGGCCGTCGTCGAAGCTCAGGTACAGGCGCGCTGCGTCGCCGCGGTAGCGCAGCACCGGGCTCAGCAGCCTGCGCAGCAGGGCCTTGATCATTGCAGGGCCCCCGCATACAGCTGCAGGTAGCGCTGCGCCGCGCTCTCGAGCGAGAAGGCCTCGCGCTGGCGCTGCGCCGCGGCGCGGCCGAGCGCGGCGCGGCGGCTCGCGTCCTGCAGCAGCGACAGCATCGCGGCGGCGAAGGCCTGCTCGTCGTCGTCGGGCACGAGCAGGCCGCTCTCGCCCTGCTGCACGGTCTCGGGGATGCCGCCGACCTGGGTGCCGACGACCGGCAGGCCGGCGCGCATCGCCTCGAGGATCGCGATCGACACGCCCTCGTAGCGCGACGACATCAGGAACACGTCGGCCGCGGCCAGCAGCTCGGCGATGTCGTTGCGGAAGCCGAGGAACTCGACGCGCGGCGCGACGCCCAGCTGCTGCGCCAGCGCCTGCAGCGCGTCGCGGTCCGGGCCGTCGCCGACCAGCTGCAGGCGAGCATCGGGCCGCTCGGCCGCGACGCGCGCGAAGGCGCGGATCATCATGGCGTGGTTCTTCACGGCGGCCATGCGGCCGACGGTGATGAAGGTGCTGCCGCGGCGCTCGCCCTGCAGCGAGACGCGCTCGTCGATGCCGTTGTGCACCGTCTCGACGCGGCGCGCGTCGATGCCGATGCCGTCGACCACGTAGCTCTGGATCGAATGCGAGACGGTGACGATGCGCTGGTGCCAGCGCGCCGCGAAGCGTTCCAGCCGGTGACGCACGGCGAGCTTCAGGCGCGGCAGCCAGCTGTTGCCGTAGACCTGGTAGTTGCCGTGCACCGTGTGCACCAGCGGCACGCCGGCCAGCCGGGCGGCGAGAGCCGATTCGAGGTAGACGCCCCACAGGTGCGAGTGCATCACGTCGAAGCCCTGCTCGCGCACCAGCCTGGCCAGGCGCCATGGCACGGTCAGGTCGTTGCCCTCGGCCTTGCCGAGCGAGAACACCTGCACGCCGTCGCCCAGGCGCTGGGCCAGCTCGCCGCTGTGCTTGACGCAGCAGACGGCGGGCTGGCAGCGGCCCTTGGTGGCGGACACCAGGTCGACGACGACCTTCTCGGCGCCGCCGAAGTCCAGCGTTTCGATGACGTGAAGCACTCTCATTGGAGCCCCCCAGTCGCTTCGCTCCTGCCCCCGAGGGGGTGAGTGCCGCGGCTCCAAGTCCGCCTGCGCGGACTTGGACGGCACGAACGCCTGACGCCTGCGGCGGCAGGCGCTACGCCTGGGCCCGGCGGAGCCGGATCCCGGCGCGTTGCTTGAGGGGTCGCTCGCTGCGCTTGCTCTGGCGTCGTGTGGCGCGATCCCGGATTGGCATCCGGGCTACCCAATCCCCGTAGCCCGGATGCCAATCCGGGATCTGCGCACAAAGACGCTGGCCCGCCCGCGCCTTTGCTCGCGCAGAAAATCGACGAGAACGAGCCGCTCATGCCACAGCCTCTTCCCGCAACGCAGAAGACTTCACCGGCTCGTTCATGCACAGCCGCTGGATCTGCTGGTACATCTCCCACGCGCTCACATAGTGCAGCGAATACCCCGGCCGATCCCGGAAGCGCCTCTCCAGCTCGGTCCACATCCTGTCCATCCCGCCGTCCAGCAACGCCCCGGCCGTGCGTTCCTCGGCCCCGTGCGTGTGCACCTTGATGAAGAGGTGGTTGTCCGCCCCCTCGACCGCGATGCCGGCACGTTCCCACAGCGCCACGCGTGCCGCCGTCGGCAGCGCATCGGCCGAGATCTCGCTCGATTCGATGCGCGGCATCACGCCGGCCTTGCGGTCGCTCCAGTTCAGCGCCAGCGGCCCCTGCACCATCAGCAGCTCCTTGCCCTGCAGCCAGTCGCCCACCCGCGCATCGCGGCCATGGTCGTGCGACTTGCAGCAGCCTTCCTTGCCGTGCGCGAAGTAGATCGAGTTGATCTTGCCGGTCTGCGTGTCGCTCGGTGCCGACGGCAAGGTCATGTCCATGCGGCAACCGGTCTCCACCAGCACGTCGAGTTCGTTGCTGACGCCGCACCAGCGGCCGTCCGGGCGCGAGTTGTCCAGCGCCCAGTTGCCGTGGATGAAGGCATACAGCACCTGGCCGGTGACCGGGTCGCGGCGCAGCAGCCCGTGCCGCTCGTGCAGCAGCTTCGTGAAGCCGGTCAGCGTCTTGCGCAGGTTGTCGGCCGTGTCGTTGTCGTGGTGCAGGTGCACCTCGACGTCGCCGAAGCCGCGCTTGCACAGGTCGGCCAGCTGGTCGAGGATGACCTCGTCGTACTCCTCTTCCGGGTAGAAGAACGAATGCTGCGGATGACGCCCGTTGCTGTCGGTGTGGGCCGACGCGATCAGCGGGTAGCGGTCCATCCAGCGCTGCACGCGCGCGCGCGCCGTCGCGAGGTCGGGCTTGTGCCAGAACGGCTCGTAGTGGTCGGCGAAGCAGAAGTGCACGTGCGTGTGCGCCGCGCGGCGCCCGCGCAGGCGGCGCGGCCACTGCTTCAGGTAGCTCGCGATCCACAGGTCCATGTTGCGCGAGCGCAGCACGCGCCAGCCGACGGACGCGCCGCCGGCGACGAGGGCAAGGATGAACAGCGCCGCGATCATCGCTGCGCCTTTCGCCAGCTCGTGCCCTGCTTGCCGGTCACGAAGCGCACGAAGCCGAGCAGCGCCGCCAGGTTCATCGTGCAGAAGTAGAACGGCACGTACAGCGCGGTCGGCAGCGGCCCGCGGCGCAGCCGCAGCCAGCCGGTCCACGCGGTGCCATAGAACAGCAGCTGCAGCGCCACCAGCACCTGGTAGGCCGGCTCGCCGGTCGCGGCCAGCCACAGCGAGCCGAGCGCGATCGCCACGAGGAACAGCGGCACCAGGTAGCGCAGCACCTTGTGCGACAGGTAGGCGAGCGCGAACCACGACCGCGGCGGCAGCAGCCGGCGCCACTGCTGCGCGATGGTCTGGAAGCCGCCGGCCACCATGCGCACCTTGACGAAGAAGTCGTCCTCGATGCGGATCGACGCGTACTCGGTGGAGCGCGCCGCCGGCTCGTACAGGATGCGCTTGCGCTGGTCGACGATGTCGAAGGTGATCTGCGCGTCGTCGTTGATGACGTCCTCGGCGATCGGCCGCCACAGCCCGCGCCGCATCGCGAAGATCTCGCCGTCGGCATTGGTGATCGAGCCGATCTGCCCCTCGGCCAGCTTGATCGCCGATTCGTAGCGCCAGTACAGGCCGTCGCCGACGCTGCTCTCGCGGTCGCCGGCCTCGCGGATCTGCTTGACGCCGCACACGCCGCCCACGGCCGGGTCGGCGAAGTGCTGCACCAGCGCCTTCAGCGCATCGCGGTTGAAGTCGTTGTTGGCATCCGAGAACACGACGATCTCGCCGGTGGCGGCCGCGACGCCGCGGTTCAGCGCCGCGGTCTTGCCGCGCCGCGGCGGCAGGTGCATCGAGATCGCGCCGCGGTCGGCGTAGCGCGCGACGATCTGCGGCGTGCTGTCGGTGGAACCGTCGGACACGACGATCAGCTCCACCGGGTGCGGGTAGTCCAGCTCCAGCGTGTTGAGGATCTTGCCCTCGATCACGCGCTCTTCGTTGTAGGCGGCGATCAGCAGCGTGACGCGCGGCCAGCCGGCGCTGCCGTCGGCATGGCGCGCCGCGGCGCCGTGGCCGCGCCAGCGCGCGATCAGCAGCACCAGCGCGGGGTAGATCGCGTAGTGGTACAGCACCGCGGCAATGCTCAGCAGGACGATCAGTTTCATGGGGTGGGGGTTCAAGCCAGGGGGCGTGCCGCGGCACGTGGCGCTGCAACGACGGGAAGGGCGCTCGCAAGCGCCGCCGGGGCCGGGGCCCGCAGCAGCACGCCGATGCAGTCCTCGATGAGCGCGTTCAGCTCGGCGCTCGCATGGCTCGACCACTGGCCGTGCCAGCGGCAGCCGATGTGGTGCACCACCACCAGCACGCGCAGCACCGGCACCAGGCGCTCGGGCAGCCGCGTCGCGCGCCAGTACTCGGCCTCGACGGCCAGTTCCTCGGCGCTGATGCGGCCGGTCAGCAGCGCGCGCGCCGCCTGCAGCCAGCTCTCGCCGGCCAGCATGCGGTTGTAGGTGAGCAGGTAGGCCATGTCGATGTAGGGCAGCCCGCAGAGCATCGCATGCTCCCAGTCGATCACGCCGGTGATCTCGAAGGTCTGCGGGTCGTACATCACGTTCTCGATCTTGAAGTCGCCGTGGCTGCAGACGTCGAGCCACACGTGGCCCAGCACGTGCTCGCGCATGCGCGCCTCGAGCCGGCGCAGCGGCCCCTCGGCCTGCGGGTTGCGCAGCACCGCCGAATCGAAGATGGGCTGCAGGCAGCCGTCCCAGGCCTCGTCGTCCATCACGCGCTTGACGCAGGTGACCTCGTGCAGCGCCAGCAGGAAGCGCTGCGCGGTGCGCGTCACGCGGTCCAGCCCCGGCACCACCGCATCGGCCGTCACGCCGCGCATGTGCTGCAGCACGAAGCAGTCGTTGCCGTCGAGCTTGAAGCGGTCGAGCACGCGCGGCAGCAGCGCGCCCAGGTGGGCCGGCAGCTGCGCATGCAGGCGGCGCAGGCTGTCGGCCTCCTGCACGCGGCGCGCGACCGCCAGTGGGTCGCGGGTGATGACGACGACGCGCGGCGTCTCGCGCTCGGTGTCGGGCCTGAAGGTCGCGATCACCTTGCCGCTCAGCAGCACCAGGTACTGCACCCAGTGGAACTCGGCGCCGCCGGATTGCAGCGTCAGTGCCACCGCGTCGATCAGCCCGGGCTGCGGCTCGCCGATCCAGCCGACCGCCGCCAGCGCCGGCGCGAACCAGCGCGCCGCGCGCGGGCCCCACAGCCATTGCTTGATGCGTTCGCGCGTCAGCCCCTGGTTCTTGGTGGCGAGGTAGCCGGTGGGCGCGATGGCCTCGGTCATGCCGGCGTATTCGTTGAGCAGCAGCGGGTGCACGCGCGGCGTGCGCACGCCCAGCCGGCGCAGCTGCGACGACAGCGAATACCACGGCCAGGCGCGTGCGCCGCGGAAGCCGCGGGCAAGGCGGTCGCGGCTCAGCCCGAAGCGGTTCGGCGTGGCCAGCAGCACGAAGGCGCCTTCGCGCAGCAGCGGGCGCGCCTGCTGCAGCAGCGCGGGCAGCCCACCGCGCACGCGGGCCAGCGCGCGGCCGCTCAGGTCGCTGACGACGAGGCCGTCGAACACCTGCGGCGCGGCGTGCGCCAGGTCCTGCAGCGCGACCACCTCGACGTGGTGCCAGCCCTGCGCGCGCACGCGGTGCGACAGCTCGTCGGCGGCGCGGCCGTCGGCCGCCAGCACGCGCAGCCGCGCGCAGCGCTGCGCCAGCGCGGTGACGGCGGGGCCGCCGTCGTCCAGGCAGACCAGCGCGCGGCCGCCCAGCGGCCCGAGCAGCATCTCCCAGCCCTCCTGCCAGGGCGGGGCGTTGTGCAGTTCGGCCGGTTGCGAGATCACCGACGTGGGCACGGGGTCGGTCATCAGACGAAGATTCCTGGGAAGGTCATGCGGGCCATGAACAAGGGGTGCGGGATGTAGCGTTCGACCGCGATGCGCTTGAGCGCGAAGCGGTCGGCGCTGGCGGGGTCGTTGACGCCGTCGATGTAGGCGAGCGCGGCGCGGTAGCCGCATTCCTTGGCGATCGCGACCACGCGCTCGTTGAAGGTGTAGGTCTTGCCGACCGGGTAGGCCAGCAGGTCGGGCGCCCGGCCGATCTCGCGGCGGATGGTCTCGCGCGATTGCGCCAGCTCGAAGCGCACCCGCTCCTCGGTCTGCATCGACAGCACCGGGTGCGTGACGGTGTGCGAGCCGAACTCGACGCCCAGGCCGGCCATCTCGCGCACCTGGTCCCAGTTCAAGGCCGAGGTGGGTGCCGACTCGGCCGGGGCGGCATGGCCGGCCAGCAGGCCCTCGAGCTCCTGCAGCGCCTCGTGGCGGCGTTCGTCGGCCATGCGCTTGAGGACCGACAGCAACCGGTTCGAGGCGGCGCGGCGCGAGGCCACGTCGTCCAGCGGCAGCGTGAGGTCGGCCAGCGCCAGCCGCAGCGCGCCGGCGGGGGCGCAGAACAGCAGCGTCGAGACGCGGTCGAACCAGAACGGCTGGCGGCTGCCGATGTACTGCGTCGACAGGAAGATGGTGGCCGGCACGCCCATCTCGCGCAGCAGCGGGAAGGCGTGCGTGTAGTTGTCGAGGTGGCCGTCGTCGAAGGTGACGGCGACGCTGCGCGGCGGCAGCGGCTGGCCGCGCTCGAGCACGTCCATCGCGTTCGACAGGCCGATCGGGTTCCAGTGCTCGCGCAGGAAGGCCAGCTGGCGCCGGAACTCGGCCACGCTCGCGCTGACCAGTTCGGGGTCGGCCGCGAAGCGCGATTCGTCGACCAGGTCCTGGATGCGGTGGTACGCGAGGATCGTCAACCCGTGCGGTCCGTGGCGCAGGCGCGCGCGCGTCACCCCGGCCATCTCCAGCCATCTCGCCAGCAAAACCTGCTTGCCAACCATGGTGCCCTCGCTCCGTTACTGCTAGTAGTACCCCATGATGAACACCTTGAAGGAGATGTAGTACGCGACCTGGAAGGCCACGATGTACATGAAGTCCTTGCGGGTGAATCCCACGGGTTGTGTGGTGAAGCGGCCGATGGCGGCCGTCATTCCCAACAGGAAATACATGATCTCGGTCTCGAGCGAGACGAACAGCGAACTGATGAGGTAGCCCGACAGGCTCATCATGACCGCCAGCAGCGCCTGCTTCTCGGTCGGATCGATCTCTTCGCGCAAGCGCACGATGATGTGCTTGAAGCCCATGTAGATGACGGCGATCCACAGGAACATGCCGGGGAAGCCGGTCTCGCCCATCGCCTCCAGCGCCGAGTTGTGCGCCACCAGCTTGCGGGTGTAGACCGCGAAGTTGCCCTTGCCGACGCCGAACAGCGGGCTGTCCTGCACCATCTGCAGGCCCATCGCCCACATCTCGACGCGGCCCTGGGCGGAGTTGTTCGAGTCCTTGGTCTGCGTGAGGTACGAGGGCGCGGCGGCGAGCGCGATGCCGCCGCAGGCGGCGGCGATGATCAGCTTGCCCAGGCTGATCTTGAAGCGCGAGACGATGAACATGCCCACCATCGCCGCGGTGGCCAGGATCCCGCCGCGCGAGCCGGTGTAGAACGCCGCCAGCAGCAGCGGGAAGGTCAGCCCGACGGCCGCCACCACGCGCAGCCACAGGGCATATGGGCTCACCATGTACTGGAAGGCGAACGGCGCGGCGGCGGTGAACATCACGCAGAACACGCCGGGGCCGTCGAAGATGCCGATCCAGCGGATGCGCGACTTGAGCCCGATCGACGAGGCCGAGCCGTCGATCCACGCGTAGCTCTGCCCGGCCCAGCCGATGCCGTCGGGGCTGTTCATGTGCTGGATGCCTTCGATGGCGATCAGCAGCGCGAGCGCGATCAGTGCATAGCCGGTGCGCTTCAGGTCGGTGACGTTGCTGATGGTCGCGCACACGAGGCGGTAGACGAGGAACAGCTTCGCGTAGTAGACGAGGTAGAACTGGCCGATGTCGGTCAGCCCGGCGACCATCACGCTGAGGAAGATCCACACGTACATCAGCAGGAAGAAGTGGTCCTGCGTGCGGAAGCGGAACACCTCGCCGAGCCGCCCGCGCGAGGCCAGCACGATCACCCACATCGGGTAGACGATGTAGTCGACGCGCAGCCCGAGCAGCGGTGACCACCACAGCTGCGGCGCGACCAGCAGGCTGCCGAGGAACAGCCAGATCGGAAGGACCGCGAAGCTCATGCCGCCGCTCCTGCCGGCCGGCCGAAGCGCTGCAGCAGCCTGGTGCGCGCCAGCGCCAGCTCGGCCGGCTCGATCACGCGGGTCGCGACGATGCCGACCAGGAAGGCCGCCCCCAGCACGAAGCGCAGCGGCAGGCTCCACAGCAGCGGCAGCGCGTCGGCGAACTGGCCGGCGATGCCGATCGCCACCACCATCGCGAGCAGGGTCGCGAGCTTGCGCGCTTCGTAGCGCACCGGGAAGTAGCGCTGGCTGATGCGGTCGGTCAGCACCACCGAGACGACGGCGACGCCCAGCACCGTCAGGCAGGCGCCCAGGATGTCGAAGGCCCAGATGAGCGGCACGCCGAGCGCGAGCCCGGAAAAGCTGGTGCCGAGCGCGATGTAGAAGATCTGGTCCGACTTCTTCTGGTAGTAGATGCCGGTCTGCAGCGGGTAGACCAGCACCTGCAGCACCGCCGCGAGCACCAGCCACGGCAGGTAGCGCGCCGCGCTCCAGTAGGCGGGCGCGGCGATCAGGCGCAGCGCATCGCCGGCGAACAGCACGATGGCCAGGCCGATCGCCGACAGCACCACCGCCAGGTAGCGCACCAGGTGGGCCTGGATCAGGCCGGCGTCGTCGCGCTCCATGATGGTGAAGCGGAATGCGCCGTAGGCCCGGTTGATCGGCTCGCCGACCAGGTCGGACACCAGCTTGGAGAGCTTCAGCGCCAGCGCATAGATGCCGAGCGCTTCGAGCGAGACCAGCGATTGCAGCAGGAAGCGGTCGGCCGTGCCGCCGATGATGCCCACCAGCGTCGTCCACAGCAGCGGCACGCTGTAGCGCAGCACCGGCATCAGCTTGGCCCATTCGAAGCGCAACCCGCATTCGCGCAGCGTCACCCACGACAGCACGGCGAAGCCGAGCGCGACGGTCAGGAAGTTGCCGGCCATCATGCCCTCGACGCCGGCGTTGAAGTGCATCAGCGCGACCGAGTTGGCGATCACCTGCACCACCAGCTTCACGAACGACACGACGATGAAGAGCATCGAGCGCTCGACCGCGCGCACGTAGGCCAGGCTGACCTGCGACGCGAGCTCGAACACGATGGTCGCGAGCATCCAGTGGATCGCGCTGCCCAGCCGCTGGCCCTTGAACAGCCAGGCCGCCAGCGGGTCGGCGAACAGCGCGACGCCGAGCACGCCGGCGACCGAGATCACGAGCGACGCCATCAGGTTGGTGCTGATCACCGCACGGCGGTCGGCCGGCTCCTTGTAGTCGAAGTAGAAGCGCAGCGTCGCATGCGCGATGCCGACGCCGAGCACGCCCGACACCACCGTCGACAGCAGGTACAGCGTCTCGAGCGTGCCGTACTCGGCGGGCGACAGCAGCCGGGTGTAGATCGGCAGCAGCAGGAAGGCGCCGACGCGGTTCAGCGCATTCCCGATGGCATAGATGCCCGAGTGCTTGAAGAAGCGGCCGACTTCCTTGGAGGTGGAGGACATGGGAGCGGGGCGGTCAGGCCGGGACGGCCGGCGGGGCGAGGGGTGCCGCGGCGTGCGGCATCGGCACCTTCTTGCTCCAGCGGATGGCCGGCAGCTCGACGAGGCGGTAGAGGACCCACGCGGCGGCGACGCTTGCCGCGATGCCGGCGGCCACGTAGAGCAGGCCGAGCGGCAGCGAGGGGCGGTCGCCGAACAGCTTCTTGAGCACCGAGATCGTGCTCCAGCCGACGATCGGGTGCATCAGGTACAGGCTGTACGACAGCTTGCCGAGGAACTGGTGCACCGTGCCGCCGAGCCAGTCGCGGGCGGCCACCCAGCGGCGCGACAGCACCAGCACGACGGCGGCGAGGATGGGCGCGAAGTGCGGCAGCGACGGCGCGGCGCCGCAGACGACGAAGAGTTCGACCGCGACCAGCGCCCACCACCAGCGCCAGGCCAGGTCGCCGAACACGCACCAGCAGGTCAGCACGCCCAGGCCGAACATGTGCCAGTAGCGCACGAACAGGCCGTCGACCGGCAGCTTGATCTGGCCGACCGCGAGCACCAGCGACAGCGCGGTCAGCGCGGCGATGGCGAGGATGGGCCGGGTGCGCGGCCGGGCCGGGTCGTAGGCGGCGGTCAGCACCAGCACCAGCACCAGGTAGAACTGCAGCTCGATGCACAGCGTCCAGAACACCGCCGAGATGTCGCCGTAGCCGAGGATGTTCTGCAGGTAGAACAGGTGGGCGACGACCTGCGCGGCCGGAAACTGGCCGCGGCCGGCGAGCTCGGTGAACAGCAGCGCCGACAGCTTGGCCAGTGCGATGCACAGCACGATGGTGACCCAGTAGGGCGGGTCCAGCCGCACCGAGCGGCGCAGCGCGAACATCGCGACGTAGCGACCGGACAGCGGCGCGTTGCGCAGGCTCATCGAGATCACGAAGCCGCTGAGCACGAAGAACACGTTGACGCCGGTGGCGCCGAAGCTGCCGAGCAGCGCGTGCAGCCAATCGGGCGTGAAGGGACGCAGCAGCGTCTCGGTGTTGATGCACAGGTGGTAGAGCACCACCAGCATCGCGGCGACGCCGCGCAGGCCGTCGACCGTCACGTTGCGCGCGGGCTCGCCGGCACGGGCCGGTGCGGCAGCGGGAACGGACGGTGAATCGATGAGGGCCATGCTGGGTCGGTCGGGGTGGGGTCGTCGGGGCACAACACCTGCGACCAGGGCGAGGCATTGCACCATAGGGGTCCCCCGGAGAACACCACCCGAGCGAGGGGGCGACCCCCGTGCAGGGGGTGGTTCCGAGGGTGCGGCAGGGTGGCGCGAAGTGTGACTTTGTCCATAATCGGCCGATGCCCCTCCAAGCCGCCAGGCCCAGGCCCGCCCTCCGCCGCGAACCCGCGCGACGGGGCGCGTTGCTGCGGCTGGCGGGGGTGGTGGCGGTGGCGGCCTGGACGCTGCGGCCGGTGCGTGCCGCCGCGCYGGCCGCGGACCCCTTCGTCGCCTGGATGCAGATGCTGCACGACGACTGGGCGGTGCCGGCCTACGAGGCGCTGGACCGCAGCGCCACCGCGCTGGTGGCGGTGCTGGACGCGGCGATGACTGCCGGCGGCAATGTCGACGCGGCCCGGCTGAAGGACTGCCAGGCGCACTGGCTGGCCGCGATGCGCAGCTGGCGGCGCCTGGAGGCGCTGCAAATGGGGCCGACGCTGGCCCGGCGCAGCTCGAAGGAGATCGATTTCTGGCCGACCCGGCCGAAGGTGATCCAGCAGGCGGCGACGGTGACGGCGAATGCGCCGATGAGCGGCCAGCCGGCGATCGACGCGATGGACCGCTGGGGCACGGCGGTGAAGGGCCTGCCGGCGCTCGAATGGCTGCTGTTCGCCGCCGGGCCGGAGCCCACAGCGCCGGTCACGCGCGGCCCGGCGCTGTGCCGCTACGCGTTGCGCATCGCCACCTTGCTGATGAACGAGGTCAACGTGCTGCTGCAGGGCTGGCGGGCCGAGGCGGACAAGTGGCGCTCGGCCACGCCGCCCGACGTGCCGGCGGCGAAGAAGCTGATCCTGAACCTGCTGGTCGGCAGCATCGAACTGCTGCGCGGCAAGAAGCTCGAGAAGGCGGCGCGTGCGCAGGCGCTGCAGGTGCCGGGGCAGCGCGACGCGCTGGAGAACTTCGACAGCATGCGCACCGGGCACACGCGCGAGTTCTTGCTGGCGCACGTGGATGGCGTCGGCCAGTTGCTGCTCGGGCAGACGCCGGGGCTGCCCTGGACGCAGGGCGGCCCGCGCTGGGGGCTGGACGACGTGCTGGCGCGGCAGGGGCTGCCGACCTCGCATGGCGAGGCGCTACGGCGCGCGGTGGCGGCGGTGCGGCAGTCGGTCGCCGCCTTGCCCGCCAACGCATCGACCTGGACGCCGGCGCGTGTCGCGGTGCCGGTGAAGGCGCTGGTGGCGTTGCGCGCGGTGATCGACCCGCCGATCGCGTCGGCCTGGAAGGTGACGATCGAATTCACTGACGCCGATGGGGATTGAGCGAAGACGGGTTGACAGGTGCCGGTCCGGCTCCAATACTGAACCTTCTGGTTGAGAAACCGCCCTGACAGGAGACCCGCATGACGATCCTGACGACCCCGCGCCTTGAGAAGCGCACCGAGCAGCCCTGCATGTTCATCCGCAGCGAGGTGCGGATGGGCGAGATCGGGTCGACGTTGCCACCGCTGGTGCCGCAGGTGCTGGGCTGGCTGGCGTCGCACCGGCTGCAGCAGGCCGGGCCGGTGTTCTTCCGCTACAACGTGATCGACATGGCCGGGCTGATGGAGATCGACGTCGGCGCAGCGGTGAAGGAGACCGCGGCCGGCGACGGCCGGGTGCTCGCCGGCGTGATCCCCGCCGGCACTTACGTGACGATGCGCCACACCGGCCATCCCGACGAGCTGATGCCGGCCACCGCGTACCTGCTGGCCTGGGGGCAGCAGCACGGCATCGCGTGGCGCAAGCAGCCGCGCGGGCAGGCCGAGGTGTGGGATGCGCGCTTCGAGTTCTACATCGACGGGCCGGACACCGAACCCGACATGAGCAAGTGGCGCACCGACCTGTCGTTCCAGGCCGAGCCGCGCTGAGCTGAACTTCAGGCGGCCAGCAGCCGATCGAGCTTCGCCAGCGCGCCGGTCCAGCCGCGCTGGTGCCCATCGCGCGCCGCCGGGTCGAAGAACTGCTCTTGCAGGAACAGCATCTCGGTGCCGTCGCCGGCCGCTTCGAACTGCAGCGTCACCAGCGATTCGCGCTCGGGCGTGCTCTTCCAGGCCCAGGTGAAGACCAGCCGCCGGTGCGGCTCGACCTCGCGGTACACGCCGCTCACGTCGTGCACCTCGCTGCCTTCCGGGCGCGCGCGAAAGCGCAGGTGGTAGCGCCCGCCGACGCGCAGGTCGATTTCGGCCAGCAGCACGATGCCGTCCTCGTCCGGCCCGAACCAGCGCTTCAGCGCTTGCGGGTCGGTCCAGGCGCGCCAGACTTTTTCCGGGGCGGCTTCGTAGCGGCGGCTGAGCCGGAGCGAGGGGCGTTCGTCGGTGCGGGCCATGGGTGCACTTCCTCCTCGTGGTACAGGTAGCGGCCGAGCGCGTCCAGGCGCTTCGACCAGAAGGCTTCGTAGCGCGCCATCCAGTCGGCCGCGGCCTGCATCGGCTCGGCGGACAAGACCACGCGCACGACGCGTCCTTCCTTCGAGCGGGTGATCAGCCCGGCCGCCTCCAGCACCGCCAGGTGCTTCATGAAACCGGTCAGCGACATCGCATGCGGCTGGGCCAGTTCGGTGATGCTCAGGCCCAGGCTGTCGTCGCCCAGGCGCTCCAGCACCTGGCGCCGTGTGCCGTCGGCCAGCGCGGCGAACACGAGGTCGAGCGAGGGTGCCGGAAACTTAACCATGAAGTTGAGTTTTTGCGTTGCGGCATCCCTTGTCAAGTGCAGGCCCGCCGCGTGCAGGTTCATTCGCCGTCCTCCCATTCGATGGTCGCGCCGAGCGCGCAGAGGTTCTCGACGAACTGCGGGTGGGCGCGGCGGATCGGCGCGGCGTTGCGAATCACCGAGCGGCCGGGGATGGCGGCGGCCAGCATCAGCAGCGCGATCGCGACGCGGATGATGTACGGGCTCTCGACCGTGGCCGGCGACAGCGGCTTGCCGCCGAAGGTGACGATGCGGTGCGGGTCGGACTGGAAGGCGTGGGCGCCGAACTTGGACAGTTCCGAGGTCCAGCCGAGCGCGCCGTCGTAGACCTTGTTCCAGAACATCACGCTGCCCTGGGCGCGCGTGCCGAGCGCGATGAAGATCGGCAGCAGGTCCACCGGCAGGTAGGGCCACGGGGCGGCCTCGATCTTGGGCAGCAGGTTCTGCGTGAACGGTTCGGCCACGCGCAGCGGCCCGTCGACGACGGCGCGCGACCAGCCGTCCTCGTGGTGGACCTGCACGCCCAGCTTGGCGAAGCAGCGGTCGATCAGCGGGAACTGGTGCGGTGCCGAGTTGCGCACGCGCACGTCGCCGCCGGTGATCGCGCCGAGCGCGAGGAAGGTGACGATCTCGTGGAAGTCTTCGGCGAAGGTGTAGTCGGCGCCGCCCAGGCTGTCGACGCCGGTGATCGTCAGGCGCGAGGTGCCGGCGCCGTCGACCTGCGCGCCCAGCAGGCGCATGAACTCGCAGAACTCCTGCACGTGCGGCTCGGAGGCGGCGTTCATCAGCGTGGCGCGGCCGCTGGCGAGCGCGGCGCACAGCACGAAGTTCTCGGTGGTGGTGACCGAGGCGTAGTCGAGCCAGTGGTCGGATGCGCGCAGCGGGCCGTCGCAGCGCACGACCAGCGCGTCGGCGGTGCGCTCGACTTCGGCGCCGAAGCGCAGCAGCACCTCGACGTGCGGGTCGATCTCGCGCACGCCCAGCGTGCAGCCTTGCACGTCGCTCTCGATGCGGGCRCTGCCGAAGCGCGCGAGCAGCGGCGGCACCAGCATGATGGACGAGCGCATCGCCTGCGGCAGGCGGTGCACGGCGGCGTCGAAGCGGGTGTGGCGGTGGTGGATGTCGAGCAGGCCGGTCTTGAAGTCGACCTCGACCTGGCTGCCGAGCGAGCGGAAGACCTCGAGGATCTTGCGCACGTCGGTGATGTCGGGCACGCGGCGCAGGCGCACCGGCTGGCGCGTCAGCAGCGTGGCGCACAGGATGGGCAGCACCGCGTTCTTGTTGGCCGACGGGACGAGGCGGCCGGCGAGCGGCCGGCCGCCGTGGACGATGAGGTGGGACATGGACAGGCGCGAGGGGTTGGACACCCGGGCACTGTCTTTGGCGTCGTCGAACTGGCGATGAAGCCTGTGTGAAGTGGTGGGCCCGCGCCCGCCTTTGCCGAACCAGCGGCTTTGTGCGGAGATCCCGGATTGGCATCCGGGCTACGAACACTGGGTAGCCCGGATGCCAATCCGGGGACGCGTCACGACACTGCGGTCAGCCCTCGTAGCCTTCGACCGTCTTCTCGTCGCGGACGTGGGCAGTCGACGGATCCTCGCCGAACTCGCGCTTGGCACGCCGCTGCCGCAGAAGGTCCCAGCACTGGTCGAGCTGGTGCTCGATGTGGCGGATGCGCTCGGCGTTCTGGCCCGGCGCCGTCGCGCCGTCGCGCAACTGCTGCTCCTCGTCGACGAGGGCCGTGATGTGGTCGAGGATCGATTTGTCGCTCATGCCGTGTCTCCTGGGGCAGGGGAAGGCGCCAAGCCTACGCCCGAATCAGTACCCCACCGTATAGCGGTAGTTCTTGAAGCGCAGCACCGCCGACTTGAGCCGGATCTGCTCCAGGTGCAGGTTGGGCGCGACGATGTCGCCCTCGTGGAACAGCTGGCCGTTGACGATCAGCATGCGGTTGGCGCGGCTCTCGGAATAGGTGGCGCCGCTGATGGCCAGTGCCGGCAGCGCACGCCGCACGTCGTCCGGCAACTCGCTGACGGTGAAGACGCGCGAATCGTCTTCGGTGGCAACCGGTGCGCTGGCGCGTGCCGCCTCGCGCTTGACCGGCGGCGTCTTGCGCTGCGGCCGGGCGGGCGGGGCCTCGGCCGGCGCCTCGGCGCGCGGGGCGGGGGCCGGCGCCGG
>NZ_JBFUEB010000117.1:0-18383 GCF_056404395.1 Rhizobacter sp. P2_D12
GCGCGGGGCCGGGCGCGGGGGCCGGGCCGGGCGCGGGGGCGGGGCTGTAGTCGCCGCCACCGCCGCCGCAGGCCTGCAGGAACAGCATCACGGTGCTGCCTGCGGCAGCGCCCAAAAATCCCTTGCGAGTGATCGTCATTTCATCGCTCCTCTTGGCTAGGTCGTCTTCACCGGTTCGACACGCGGGCCTTGCGGCTCGCTTCGCTTGAAGCGCCGGGCACTGGCCGGCCTTGCTTCTGTCGGTGTGTGCGGATCGCGGGGAAAAGAGTTGCGAGCGATGTGCGATCGTTGCAAGCGGTTGCAGACGGGCCTAGCGGGGAGCGGCGTCGGCGGCCTGGCGGCCGCTGCACGGCCCCGGCTTGCCCAGGCCCGCCAGCGCCGCGCAGGCGTTGATCGAGCCACCGCTGCGGCTGCGCTCCAGCGCGGCGCGCAAGGTGGCGGCATCCATTCCGGGCGCCGCTTCGAGCATCAATGCCGCGACCGCGCTCGCAYGCGCCGCCGCGAGCGACGAGCCCGAGCTGAAGTCGTAGCCGCCGCCGGGTTCCAGCGTCAGGATGTCGCGCCCCGGCGCCTGCAAGCTGCCGGCGCGGCCCGGCGTGCCGCTCGCATCGACCGCGATCACACCGGGGATGCCGGACGGGAAGCCGCCCGGCTTGCCATCCGGCGGCATCGCGCCGATCACGATGCGGCCATGGCTCAGCGCATAGCCCACCAGCCGGCCCAGCAGTTCGTCGTCCGGCCCGCCCAGGCTCAGGTTGATGATGCGGGCACCGTCGTCGATGCTCGCGCCCAGCGCCTGCGCCAGCGTGAACGAGTTGCAGCGCGCGCCGCCGCCCTCTGCCGCGCCGCGCTGCCAGCAGGCCTTGTAGACGGCGAGCATGGCCTGCGGCGCGACGCCGACGATGCCCTGCCGGTTGTTGGCGACCGCGCCGATCACGCCGGCCACTTCGGTGCCGTGGCGGTCGCTGCCGAAGCGCGCCGCGTTGCCGTCGACGAAATCGCGCGTCGACGCGATGCGGCCCTGCAGGTCGGGGTGCGCGGTGTCGACGCCGGTGTCGATCAGCGCGATGCGCACGCCCTGGCCGCGCGCGCTCTGGTGGGCGCGCGCCGCGTCGATCTCGACGAAGCCGCGCTGCAGGTCGGCATACGGGTCGTTGTAGCCGCTCGGCGCCGGTTCGGGCGCGGCCAGCGTGTCGAAGCTCTGCAGCGCCTGCGCGATCGCGACGCGCGGGTCGCGCGACAGCCGCTCCAGCACCTGCTCGCGGCGGTCACCGGCGGCGATCTCCAGCACCACGCAGTGCACGCGCAGTGCGCCGATCGGCCATGCGGCCAGTTCGCGCAGGCCGTGCTCGCGCTTCAGGGCCTCGAGCGTCGCGCGCGCCTCGCTGCCGGCGCCGTAGCGCGGGCTCGCGTTGTAGCTGGCCAGCGTCGAGCCGGCCTGCGTGACGATGCTGTCGCGCGGGTTCGCGACCGCGATGACGACCAGCCGCTCGGGGTGCTCGCGCAGCAGGCCGGCATCGGCCTCGTCGTGCGGCAGCGCGGCCGTGGGCCCCGCGCAGGCGGCCAGCAGCGCCGCCAGCACGGCGACGCCGGCGGCCGCGATCGCGCGGATCATGACCCGGGCCCCGCCCCGCCCACCGGTTCGACCAGGCGCATGCCGGGCGCCGCCCGCAACGCGGCGATCTTCGCGGCCAGCTGGTCCGCATTCACGCTGCCGGCCAGCGGTGCCAGGCCGTAGGCCCCGGCCGCGTTCGGGCCGCTGACGATCTGCAGCTCCAGGCCGCGCAGGAGGCTTTGCAGCTCGTCGACGCGCAGCGCCGGTGCCGGCACGATGCGCAGCGCGGCGCGCGCCTCGTGCGACGGCGCGCTCAGCGTCTGGTAGGCCGGTGCCGGGCCGCCGCGGAACAGCAGGCCCGCGCCCAGCACCGACAGGCCCACCGCCTCGACCACCACCGCCGCTGCCAGCCAGTACACCAGCGGGCCGGACCCGGCCCGGCGCGCCGGGCCGGGCGGCACCCGGGCCGCCACCTCGCTCGCCTGGTCGATGCGCCGCATCAGGCGCTTCAAGCCGGCGTCGGCATCGGTCAGCGGTGCGCCGGCCTGGGCCACCGCGGCCTGCAGCGTGCGCTGGCGCGCCAGTTCGTCGCGGCAGTCGGCGCAGGCCTGCGCATGCGCGTCGACCCGCCGGCGCTGCGCCGCATCGGCCGTGCCGTTGACGACCCAGGGGATCGCATCCCAGCTGCGGCGGTGCTCCGCCGCCGCCGCATCGCGTACTTCATGGTTCATCGTCGTTCTCCTGCCGGCCCGGCGGCCGGGCGGCCCAGCCGGCCAGCACCGGCAGCACGTGGCGCAGCTTGACGCGCGCATGGAACATGCGGGCCTTCACGGTGCTGACCTCGCAGTCCATGATGCCGGCCACTTCTTCCAGCGAATGGCCGGCGCCGTAGGCCAGCTCCATCGTCGCACGCTGCTCGGCATTGAGCCGGCTCATGCCCTTGGCCACCCAGTCGGCCAGCTCGTGGCGCGCATGCGGGTCGTCCGTCGGGTGCAGTTCGTGCGAGGCGTCCGGCGCCTCGGCCGGCTCGTCGCCATGGTCGCGCAAGGCCTTCAGCGCGCAGCGGTAGGCGATGCCGACGATCCAGGTCGATACGCGCGAATCGCCGCGGAAATCGCCGGCCTTCTGCCAGACGATCCAGAAGGTGTCGTTGATCACCTCCTCGATCACGTCGCTGCGCCGCGTCAGCCGCGCCAGGAAGCGGTCCAGCCGGCGGTGATAGGGGCGGTACAGGGCCTCCAGCGCCGCGCGGTCGCCGGCGGCGATGCGGCGCAGCAACGCAGCCTCGTCCGCGTCGTCCAGGCGGGGCGCGGCGCGGCCGGGGATCAGCGACAGCAGCGGCATGGCGTAAGGGGGCAATGTCTCGGGGGCATCTGTCGGTGTGTACGCCGCAGTGCGCCGGAAGTTGCAAAAACTTTTCGCCGGCGCGTCAGAAAGCGATGCCCAGGCTCGCCACCCAGCGCGAATCGGCCGCCGCGCCGAAGCGCTCGCGTGCCTGGGAATCGGTCACCACGCGCGACAGATCGAGCTGCACGTCGCCGATGCGCCCGCTCAGGCCCAGGTGGCCGTAGTTGTAGCTGGCCCCGGGGCGGTGCTGCGGGTCCAGGTGGCCGAGGCCGGCGCCGAGCGCCAGCGAGCGGTCGCCCCAGCGGCCGAGCGGCTGGCGCAGCACCAGGTCCCAGGCGATGCTGCCGCGGTGGCCCGAAGCCGGCAGCCGCGCCTGGCGCAGCCCGGTCACCGACGCGAAGACCTGGTCGCGCCAGGCCAGCGTGGCGCCCAGTTCGTCGCGCTCGAAAGGCCGCAGGTAGTCGTCGAACGGGTAGGCATAGTGGACGGCCGCGACCTGGGCGCTCCAGTCGTCGTCGAGGCGGAAGGCATGGCCGAGCCGGGCATGCACCTGCTCGGTCCAGCCTTCGTCGGCCGACGGCCGCAGCGCCGCGACGCCCAGCGACACCAGCCAGCCGTCCGCGGTGGACACCGACACGCCGCCCTGCAGCGCCGGCCTGGCATTGCCGAGCGCGACGCCGCGCACCAGCAGCGCCGAGCTGAGGCCCAGGTTGAGGTCGACCTCCTGTGCGTGCGCCGCGGCGCACGACAGGCACAGCCCCGCCAGCAAAGTCAGGCGCTTGCGCCCCGTCGGTCCTGATGTCACGGGGGCGGATCGTGCCAGAAGATGAGCGGCCCCGGGGCCGCTTCAAGATCAGGCTTTCGGCAGCGGCAGCGGCTTCAGCGTGCTGCCGTCGACCTCGAAGCGGCCGCCGACGGCCGGTTGGGTCGATTGCGTGATGGTGCGCGTCGTGCCGTCGTCCATGCGCAGCTTGACGTGGTAGACGGTGGTGCTGCGGGCGCGCTTCTCGACCTCGTGGCCGGCCAGCCCGCCGCCGACGGCGCCCAGCACCGTCATCGCCTTCTTGCCGTTGCCGCCGCCGACCTGGTGGCCGACGACGCCGCCGAGCACGCCACCGGCCACGGCGCCGAGGCCGGTGCCTTCACCCTTGCGGGTCTCGGCCTTCACGCTCTCGACGGTGCCGCAGCTGCTGCAGACCTCGGCCGCCGCGGTGGTGGTGGGGGCCGGCGTCGCGGCCTTGGCATGGTTGGCCTTGCCCTTCGCATTCGCGGTGGCGGCCAGCGGTGCGGCCGGTTCCTCGGGCGCCGGCTTCGGTCCGGCCGTCAGGGCGGCGGCCAGCGCGCCGGCGCCGACCACGCCCAGTCCGCCGGCAATCCACCATGCCGTGCGGCGCGGTGCGGCGGCCGTGGCGCCGGGGGTGGCAGAGGGGTCGGTGGCAAGGTTGGAGGAGGCGGCGTTGTCCATGGCAGGGTCCCGTCAGGAAATGAAGGCAAAAGAAGCGTCGGGGTGGATTCTCACCCCAGGAAGCCGAGGTTGGCGGTCGGGAAGTTCTTCAGGTTCGGGAACACGGTGTTCAGGTTGCTGTCGCTGACGCCGAACCACTTGCCCAGCGTCGCCCCGATCTGGTCGACCGAGGTGCCCGGCAGGAAGCTGCCCGAGCCGACCTCGTCGGGATGGTTGATGCCGACCTGCGGGAAGCGGCCGTAGATGTCGCCGCCCTTGACCGCGCCGCCGTGCACGAAGTGGTGGCCGCCCCAGCCGTGGTCGGTGCCGTCGCCGTTGCTGGTGAAGGTGCGGCCGAAGTCGGATGCGGTGAACAGCGTCACCTGGTCGCGCACGCCCAGCGTCGCGAGCGTCGTGTCGAAGTAGTTGATCGCGTGCGAGATGCGCGCGTACAGGTCGGCATGCGCCTTGTTCTGGTTGTCGTGCGTGTCGAAGCCGCCGATGCTGACGAAGAACACCTGGCGCTTGGCCCCCAGCGTGGTGCGCGCGCCGATGATGCGTGCCACCGTCTGCAGCTGCTGCGCGAGGCCGTTGTTGCCGCTCGCGCGCTGCGCCGGGTTGAAGTACTGCGTCGGCGCGGTCACGACCGAGCCGTTGAACGCGGTCTGGAAGGCCGCCTGCGCATCGATCGAGCGGCGCACGATCACTGACTGCTCCTTGGCCAGCAGGTGCTGGTTGTCGGCGGTGATGATGGACTTGAAGTTGGTGGCCGCCGCGGTCGAGCCGAACAGCGAGCCGGTCAGGCCGCCGATCGCGGTCGCGCCGCCATTGCCGACCTGGTACTGGAACACCGAGTTGCCGGCCATGAAGACCGCGTTGCCGCCGATCGAGATGTTGGTGAAGGTGCTGCTGGTGTTGTTGCCGGCCAGCAGGTCGCCGAACTTGCCGCCCCAGCCGACGCGCGCACCTTCGGGCGCGAGCGCCTGCCAGGTCGATTGCTGGTCGTTGTGCGAGAACAGCTTGGCCGGGCGCTGCCTGGTGCCCTTCTGGTACGCGGTCTTGTCCAGCGGCTCGATCAGCGGGCCGGCGTTGGCGATGATGCCCACGCGGCCGGCGTCGAACAGCGTCTTCACGTCGGTCAGGCTCGGGTGCAGCGCGAACTTGCGCGTGTTGTTCTCGGGGTTGCTCGCGAACTTGGGCGCGATCGACAGCACGCCGCCCAGCGCGGCCGGCGAGCCGGCGGTGGCACTGGTGTCGGCCAGCGTGCCGACCGGCTTCAGCGCGATCGGGTCGGGCGCGGTGGCGCGCACCGTGCTGTAGGCCGTCCACGAGGCATCGTCCCATGGCAGCACCATGTTGGCCGAATCGTTGCCGCCGTACATGAACAGGCACACGATGGCCTTGTAGTCGGTGACCGCGGTCTGCGCCACGGCGGCGCTCAGCGTCGCCATGTTGAGCGCGAACGGCAGGCCGGCGGAGCCGACCGAGCCGGACAGGACGGCGGCGCGGCGCAGGAACTCGCGGCGRGAAGCTTGGTGGGAAGACATGGCGTGGCTCCTGGTCACTTCTGGGTCAGGTAGTCGGGCGAGGCCATCGTCAGGAAGACGGCGATGGCGACGCGGTCGCGCTTGGCGGCATCGATGTCGGCCTGGTTGGTGACCTTGCCGCTCGCGTCCTTCTTGGCCGCCGGGATCGCGCGGCCGTTCACCGCGGCCAGCAGCTGCGTGCGCAGCGCGGCCGGCGCCTGGCCGGACATCATCAGCAGGTTGACGCGGTCCAGCAGCTCCTCGGGCTTGTCGGCCAGCGGCAGCTCGGCGCTGAAGTCGAGCTGCACGTCGCGCGACGCGTTGACCGACAGCCAGCCGCGGATGTAGTTCAGGTAGCCGGCCACCGACACCTCGTTGGCCAGCTGCAGCTCGGGCGCGACCAGGTCGGCGGCCTCGATGGTGGTGTTCGGCGGCGTGAAGCCGGGGCGGTAGAAGTTGAACACCGTCGGCGAACGCATCGCGGTCTGGCCGAGGCGGCTGCCCGGGTCGTCGGTGTTGTCGATGCCCTGGAACTTGCCGCTGGTCGACTTGGCGTTGAAGGCGCGCAGCAGCGAGGCCAGGCGCAGCACCGGCTCGCGCAGCTTGCCGTAGTCGTGGCGCGCCAGGTCGACGTTGCGCGCTTCCGGGTCCATCAGCACCGCGCGGAACACCGCGCCCATGTCGCCGCGCACGCCAGCACCGTTGTTGGCGAACACCGATGCGACGCGCTGCACGTAGGCCGGGCTCGGATTGCTGGTCACCATGCGCTGGATGATCTGCCTGCCGAGGAAGGGGCCGACGTTCGGGTGGTTGAACAGCGTGTCCAGCACCACCTTGATGTCGCCGTCGGTGGTCGAGCTCGCCGATGCGGCGATCGTCTTGCCGAGGAACTTCTTCTCGCTGACCGAATGGAAGTCGGTGTTGTTGGTGTACTTGTTGTAGGCCTGCATCGGGCGCCAGTCGCGCTCGGCATTGGCATCGCCGCCGAAGAAGCGGTTGCGCGTGCGGTCGCTGGTGTTGGCGCCGGCGTACCAGCTCAGGCCGGTGAACACCTTGGCCAGGCCGGCGATGTCGTCGTGGGTGTAGGTCTCGGGGTTGCCGCTCTTCACCGTGCCGTCGTCGTTCAGCTCGTACAGGCCGATCGAGAACAGCTGCATGATCTCGCGCGCATAGTTCTCGTCGGGGACGCGGCCGGTGGCGGCGTCTTCCTTCTGGTTGCGCAGGCTGGTGAGGTAGACGCCCATCATCGGGTGCATCGTGACCTGCTCCAGCAGGTCGCGGTAGTTGCCGAAGGCGTTCTGCGCCAGCATGTCGTAGTACGAGGCCACGCCGCGCGGCTGGTTGGCCAGCGTGCTGTCGGCGAACGAGATCACGAAGATCTGCGACAGCGTGTAGGCCGCGCGCTGGCGCAGCTGGTCGTCGCCGCCGATGGCCTGCGTCCAGTAGCTCTCCATGAAGTTGCTCGGACTGACGTTGCCGCCGGCCGCGGCCGCATCGGCGGAGGCCATCGTGAGGTAGTCGCGGTGCGACTTCAGCGGTGCGCCCATCTGCTCGTTGAACCAGGCCGAGTAGCCGATCTGCGACAGCCGGCCGATCTGCGCCTCGTTCGGGCCGTAGGTGGCCTGGGTCAGGAAGCGTGCCGCTTCCTCCTTGGTGGGCGGCGGAACGTCGGATTGCTCGTCCTTCTTGCCGCCGCAGGCCGCCAGCGCGGCAACCAGCAGTGCGCCGATGACGAATCGGGCAGCCCGGCCCGGGGCCGCGGATGTCGTGGGTGTCGTGGTGGTGAAAGGCGCTGTCACTTCGATCTCCCTCGATGCTTTGGTGCTACGACCTGATACAGGGTCTGCAGCGTGCAGGAGACATACCAGCGACACCGTCGGACACCGCCTGCAGGCAGCGTTCGAACGAATGCGTCAATCCACGACACGTGGACGGGGACAAATCGTGCAGCGACCGGCCGCCACCTGACCGGAAGCGTCGGCGATGCGTGTGGATGCTTCGGATGTAACCCGAAGCAACAGTTCTGTCTGCGGCGACTACAGCAGCGCGGCGAGCGACCGCTGCACCAGCGACACGTCCTGGCCGCTGCGCTCGGCCCAGTCCTTCAGCTGGTCGTCGCCGATCTTGCCGACGTTGAAGTACGTGGCATCGGGGTGTGCCATGTAGAAGCCGCTGACGCTCGCGGCCGGCGTCATCGCGAGGCTCTCGGTGAGTGCCATGCCGATGTCGGCGCACTGCATCACGCGGAACATCTCGGCCTTCACGGTGTGGTCGGGGCAGGCGGGGTAGCCGGGAGCAGGGCGGATGCCGCGGTACTTCTCGGCGATCAGCTGCTCCTGCGTCAGGCTCTCGCCAGCGGCATAGCCCCAGAACTCGGTGCGCACGCGCTGGTGCATGCGCTCTGCGAAGGCCTCGGCCAGCCGGTCGGCCAGCGCCTTCAGCATGATCGCGCTGTAGTCGTCGAGGTCGTCGAGGAACTGCTTCTCCTTCTTCTCGGTGCCGATGCCCGAGGTCACGGCGAACAGGCCGATGTGGTCGCGAATCGTGTCGTTCGGGCCCGAGCCCTTGGGGGCGATGAAGTCGGCCAGGCAGCGGTTCGGGCGGCGGATGCCGTCGATCACCGGGCGCTCGCTCTGCATGCGCAAGCCCCGCCACGTCATCAGCACCTCGCTGCGCGTGTCGTCGGTGTAGATCTCGATGTCGTCGTCGTTCACGGTGTTGGCCGGGTACAGGCCGATCACGCCGTTCGCCGCCAGCCAGCGGCCCTCGATCAACCGCTTGAGCATGCGCTGGCCGTCGCTCAGCACGCGGCGCGCCGATTCGCCGACCACGTCGTCGGTGAGGATCGCCGGGTAGGGCCCGGCCAGGTCCCAGGTCTGGAAGAACGGAGCCCAGTCGATGCACTGCGCGAGCTCGGCCAGGTCGTAGTTGCGGAAAACGCGCCGGCCGGTGAACTTGGGTGCGGTGGGCACGTAGCCCGCCCAGTCGATCGGCGTCTTGTTGGCGCGCGCCTGCGCCAGCGGCACCAGCGGCGTGGCCTTCTTGTTGGCATGCTGCTCGCGCACGCGCACGTAGTCGGCGTTCAGCTCGGCGATGTAGGCGGCGGCCTTGTCGTCGCTCAGCAGGTCGCTGCAGACGCTGACCGAGCGGCTCGCGTCCGGCACGTAGACCACCGGGCCTTCGTAGTGCGGCGAGATCTTCACCGCGGTGTGCACGCGGCTGGTGGTGGCGCCGCCGATCAGCAGCGGGATCTTCTTGATGCGGAAGTAGTCGTCGCGCTGCATCTCGCCGGCCACGTGCTGCATCTCCTCGAGGCTGGGCGTGATCAGGCCCGACAGGCCGATGATGTCGGCGCCCTCGACCTTGGCGCGCGCCAGGATGTCCTGGCACGGCACCATGACGCCCATGTTGACGACCTCGAAGTTGTTGCACTGGAGCACGACGGTGACGATGTTCTTGCCGATGTCGTGCACGTCGCCCTTGACCGTCGCGATGACGATCTTGCCCTTCGCCTTGGCCTCGCCGCCGGCCTCGACCAGCAGCTTCTTCTCTTCCTCGATGTAGGGCAGCAGGTGCGCCACSGCCTGCTTCATCACGCGCGCSSWYTTSACCACCTGCGGCAGGAACATCTTGCCCTGGCCGAACAGGTCGCCGACGACGTTCATGCCGTCCATCAGCGGGCCTTCGATCACGTGCAGCGGGCGGCCGCCGCCGGCCTTGATCAGCTGGTAGACCTCTTCGGTGTCGACGGTGATGAAGTCGTTGATGCCGTGCACCAGCGCGTGGCTCAGGCGCTCGCGCACCGGCTTGGCGCGCCAGGCGAGCTTGGCGCTGTCGTCCTTGGCGGCGCCCTTGGCGGTCTCGGCGATCTCGATCAGGCGCTCGCCCGGCGTCAACTCCGCTTCGCCGGGCTTGTAGACCGGCTTGCGGTTCAGCACCACGTCCTCGACGCGCTCGCGCAGCGTCGGCTCGAGGTCGTCGTACACGCCCACCATGCCCGCGTTGACGATGCCCATGTCCATGCCGGCCTGGATCGCGTGGTACAGGAACACCGTGTGGATGGCCTCGCGCATCGGGTCGTTGCCGCGGAAGCTGAAGCTCACGTTCGACACGCCGCCGCTGACCTTCGCGCCGGGCAGGTTCTGCTTGATCCAGCGCGTCGCGTTGATGAAGTCGACGGCGTAGTTGTCGTGCTCCTCGATGCCGGTGGCGATCGCGAAGATGTTCGGGTCGAAGATGATGTCCTCGGGCGGGAAGCCGATCTCGTCGACCAGCATGCGGTAGGCCCGCTCGCAGATCTCGACCTTGCGCTCGTAGGTGTCGGCCTGGCCCTTCTCGTCGAAGGCCATCACGACGGCCGCGGCGCCGTAGCGGCGGATCAGCTTCGCCTGGTGGCGGAACGGCTCGACCCCTTCCTTCATCGAGATCGAGTTGACGATGCCCTTGCCCTGGATGCACTTGAGGCCGGCCTCGATCACGTCCCACTTCGAGCTGTCGATCATGATCGGCACGCGCGCGATCTCGGGCTCGCTCGCGATCAGGTTCAGGAAGCGCACCATCGCCGCCTTGCTGTCGAGCATCGCCTCGTCCATGTTGACGTCGATCACCTGGGCGCCGTTCTCGACCTGCTGGCGCGCGACGCTCAGGGCCTGCTCGAACTCGCCGTTCAGGATCATGCGCGCGAAGGCCTTCGAGCCGGTGACGTTGGTGCGCTCGCCGATGTTGACGAACAGGCTGCCTTCGCCGATGAGCACCGGTTCCAGTCCGGAGAGTTTCATCGGCGGAACGGGCTGGGCGGCGGCGGGCGAGGAAGGCGTGGCGGTCATGGCGGGTCGGCTGGCACCGCCCCGGAGCTCACCCGGGGCGCATGCGATGGATCATGCGGGGGTGAGCGTGGTTTGCAAGCTTCCAAGCCTGGCGGCACCGCACCGGCACCGTCGCAACGCTCCTTGGAAAGCCGCATTTTATGCGGCCCGTCCGCGCAGCGCCCTCGGTTACAAATCGGCAAGTCCCTGTTGCGGTCGTGGTGCACGGAGCGTGTCCAATCTCAGACCCCACGACTGAAGTTGCCGCCGTGAACAACAAGACGTTTCTTACTCGCTCTCTCGCTCTCCCGGCTGTTGCCGCCGCCTTGCTGGTGGCCTGCGGCGCGCCCCCCGTGAAGCCCTTGCCGGCGCCGGGGCCGTCGGTGCCGGGTTCGGCGCCCGGCCCGGTCTACGGCCAGGCCGCCTCCGGCGCCGCGCGCAGCTGGTCGCCGCAGATGGAATCGGTGGAACGCCAGCTGGCCGGCAGCCTGCAGGGCACGCCGATGACGCTGGCGCGCACGACCGACGAACGCCTGTGGCTCACGCTGCCGGGCGATGTCGCGTTCGAGGCCAACCGCTCGGCGCTGAAGCCGGTGGCCACCGGGCTGCTGGACAAGGTGGCCGTGGTGCTGCGCAGCCAGCCGCAGCTCGAGCTGCGCATCGTCGGCCACACCGACAGCAAGGGCTCGGCTGCCGGCAACGACGCGTTGTCGCTGGACCGCGCGGCGAGCGCGCGCGACTGGCTGGTGGCGCGCGGGCTGTCGCCGATCAAGATCGGCGTGGCGGGCCGCGGCTCGCGCGACCCGGTGGGCAGCAACGACGACGAGGCCGGGCGCGCGGCGAACCGGCGCGTCGAGATCCTGATCGGCGAGCGGGCGGTGCGCTCGGGCAGCAAGTAGCCCGGATGCCGATCCGGGGTTCAGCGGTCCCGGATTGGCATCCGGGCTACGCGGCCAGGAGGCCCGAGAACAAGGGATCGTGGCGCGTGCGCGGCCGGTAGGCGCCCACCCGCTTCGCGATCTCGGCAATGTGCGCCGGCGTCGTGCCGCAGCAGCCGCCCGCGATGTTCAGGAAGCCCGACTTCGCGAATTCCTCGACCAGGCTGCCGGTGATCTCCGGCGTCTCGTCGAAGCCGGTGTCGCTCATCGGGTTCGGCAGCCCGGCGTTCGGGTAGCAGCTGATGAAGGTGTCGCCGGCCACCTTGGCCAGTTCCTCGATGTACGGCCGCATCAGCGTCGCGCCGAGCGCGCAGTTGAGCCCGACCGCGATCGGCCGCGCATGCCGCACGCTGTGCCAGAACGCGCTCACCGTCTGGCCCGACAGGATGCGGCCCGACGCATCGGTCACCGTGCCGGAGATGATCACCGGCAGGCGCTCGCCGGTGTCTTCCATCAGCTCGTCGAGCGCGAAGATCGCCGCCTTGGCGTTCAGCGTGTCGAAGATGGTCTCGACCAGGAACAGGTCGCAGCCGCCTTCCAGCAGCCCCGCCGCCTGCTCGTAGTAGGCGGCACGCAGCTCGTCGAAGCTGACGTTGCGCGCCGCCGGGTCATTGACGTCCGGGCTGATGCTCGCGGTGCGCGGCGTCGGGCCCAGTGCGCCGGCCACGAAGCGCGGCTTGTCCGGCGTGCTGTACTTGTCGCAGGCCTCGCGTGCGAGGCGCGCCGCCACCACGTTCATCTCGCGCGCCACCTCGGCCAGGCCGTAGTCTTCCTGCGCCACGCTGGTCGCGCCGAAGGTGTTGGTCTCGATCATGTCGGCGCCGGCGGCCAGGTACTGCTCGTGGATCTCGCGGATCACGTCGGGCCGCGTGAACTGCAGCAGCTCGTTGTTGCCCTTCAGGTCCTTCGGGTGATCGGCGAAGCGCTCGCCGCGGTAATCGGCCTCGGTCAGCTTGTAGCGCTGGATCATCGTGCCCATCGCGCCGTCGAGCACGGCAATGCGTTGCGACAGGATCTGCGGCAGGGCCGCGGCACGGGTGTAGGCAGGCGCGTTCATGCCGCGATTGTAGGAAACCTCGCCAGGCCGCGACCGCAACAAGGTCGCAACAGCGTCAGGCCAGCATCGACGGGATGGTGTCGCTGAACAGCGAGGCGCGGAAATCGATCGGTGCCGGGCCCTCGTCGTTCATCGCCCACAGCGCCAGCGCGCTGGCCGACATCGGCTTGGCGAACAGGAAGCCCTGTAGCTCGTTGCAGCCGAGCGAGCGCAGGATGGCCTGCTGTTCCTCGGTCTCGACGCCCTCGGCCACCACCTTCAGCCCGAGCGCCTGCGCCAGCTTGACGACGGCATCGACGATGGCGCGCGCATCAGCGCTGCTTTCCAGGTCGAGCACGAAGCTGCGGTCGATCTTCAGCTCCTCCGACGGCAGCTTGCGCAGGTAGCTCAGGCTCGAATAGCCGGTGCCGAAGTCGTCGATCGACAGGTGCACGCCGATCGCCGACAGCTCTTCGAGGATCTGCAGGTTGGCGCGCGTGTCGTCCATCGCCGCCGATTCGGTGATCTCGCAGGTCAGCAGCGACGGGTCGATGCGGTGGTTGCGCAGCGCCGCATCGATGCGCTGCGCCAGGTCGGGCTGGCGCAGCTGGTGCACCGACAGGTTGATCGCGACGCGCATGCGCAGCCCCTGGTCGCGCCAGACGCGGATCTGCCGGCAGGCGTCCTCGATCAGCCAGTTGCCCAGCGCGTTGATCAGCCCGAAGCGCTCGGCCAGCGGGATGAACACCGCCGGGCTCACCATGCCGCGCTGCGGGTGGTGCCAGCGCATCAGCGCCTCGGCGCCGGTGATCTGCCCGCTCGGCGCGTGGATCTTCGGCTGGTAGTACAGCTCCAGCTCGCGGTGCTCGATGGCGCGCCGCAGGTCGTGCAGCAGCTCGACCTGCTCGCGCGCACCGGCCACCATGCGCGGCTCGAAGAAGCAGTGCGCCGCGCCGCCGGTGCGCTTGACGCTGTTCATCGCCGCCGCCGCATGCGGCACCAGCTTCGACAGCGCGCCGTCCTCGGGGTACATCGCGATGCCGATCGAGCAGGTCAGCGGCACCTCGTGGTTGTCGAAGCGGCACGGCTGGTGCAGCGCGGCCAGCACGCGGCCCGCCAGGCGCGCCGCATCGTCCTTCCCGGGCGAGCCCTCGACCAGGATCAGGAATTCGTCGCCGCCGGCGCGCGAGACCACGTTGCGCTCGCCGGTCAGCTGCTTCAGCCGCCCGGCCATCTCGCGCAGCACCATGTCGCCGCTGCTCTGGCCGAAGGATTCGTTGACGGCCTTCAGGCCATCCAGGTTGCAGAACAGCAGCGCGAGCCGGTGCTCATGGCGGTCGGCCTTCAGCACCGCGCGCTGCAGCCGCTCGTCGAACATCGCGCGGTTCGGCAGGCCGGTCAGGCGGTCGGTGTAGGCCGCCACCTGCAGCTCCTCGCGCGCGCGCCGCAGCATCGCGCGAAAGCGCGCCTCGAGCAGCGAGGTCAGCAGCAGCGCGACCAGCAGGATCGGCACGCCGACCACCGCCAGCGCCGTCACCGTGGCCAGGCCGACCAGGTCGCCGGTACTCGACAGCGCGAGCAGCGGCACTTCCGCGCCCAGCAGCACGGTGGCATTGCCGACCGCCATCGACGACCCCAGCACCACGGCCACGATGGCGCGCCAGCGCACGCCCACCGGTGCGATGGCGCGGCGGTACGACATCAGCCACAGCCCGCCGCCGGCGAGCGCGCAGGTCGCGAGCCAGCCGGGGACGACGACGGCCCAGTTCCATTCCACATGAGGTTGCAGCCGCAAGGCCAGCAGGGCGACCACCGAGGTCGCGCAGGTCGCGCAGCCCACGCTCAGTGCCGCCCCGAGTCCGCTGCGCAAGCCGATCGCGCTGCGGCTGCCGAGCAGGCAGGACAGCAGCGAGCCGCCATAGGCCACCGCGAGCGACGCGAACACGATCCAGCCGTTGTAGCCCATCGCGAACGGCAACGGGCCGTCCGCCATCACGATGAAATGCAGCGACCAGGTGCCGACCGCCAGCGCCAGCGCCGAGCCGGCCAGCGCGCGCAGCGAGCTCGGGCGGTGGCTGGAGGCGACGCCACGCGCCACGTCCAGCGCCACGTAGGCGGCGAAGACGGCCATGCCGAAGGAGGCCGACCACAGTTCGGCGCGGAACCTCCACGGGATGAATGCCTCGTCCATCGAACCCTCTGGCTACGTCATCCGGTCCTTATCGGCCGGCGCAGCCCGGGCTTGAGACAGCTCAACTCCCGTGGGTGAAGCCGATTCCGCGGCGCCGCCGCACCTCGGGCTTGACCCGGTGCTCGGACTCAAGCTGCGACAGGAATTCGTGCGGAGTGAACGCTTCCCCCAGCACGTCGACCTGGCGCCGCACCGCGGCGAAATCGCCGAGAGTCAACTGGTCGAGCCTGCCCAATCGTTCACGCTGTTCGTCGCCCAGCGCCTGGGCATCGCCGTCCAGGGCCTCGACCACGAACATGCGTTCGCGCTGCGAAGCCTCCAGCGGCTTGAACTGGATCTTGAACGTGAAGCGCCGCAGCGCCGCCTCGTCGAGCTCGTCGAACAGGTTGGTGGTGCAGATGAAGACGCCGCCGAAGCGCTCCATGCCCTGCAGCATCTCGTTGACCTCGCTGAGCTCGTAGTTGCGCTCGGCCAGGCGCCGGCTGCGCAGGAAGCTGTCGGCCTCGTCGAGCAGCAGCACCGCCTGCTCGGTCTCGGCCTCGTCGAACATGCGCGCCATGTTCTGCTCGGTCTCGCCGACGAACTTGCTGACGATGTCGGAGGCCTGGCGGATCATCAGCGGGCGCTGCAGCTGCTGCGCGAGGTGCTCGGCCAGCGCGGTCTTGCCGGTGCCGGGCGGGCCGTGGAAGCACAGCGTGCCATGGCCCTTGCGGCGCAGCGCCTCGATGATGCGCGACAGCTCGAAGCGCGATTCGGTGTTGACGAGGCCCAGGTCGTAGCGGGTCACGCTGCGGCGCGCGCCGCGCTCGTCGCCGCCGTGGCCCAGCGCCTTGTCGGCATGGCCGAGCTGGCGCTCGATCAGCGCCTCCATCGCCGGCGCATCGGGGCCGTCGCATGCCAGCCGCGCGAACTTGACCGCGGTGCGCACCTGCGCCGGCGTGAGGCCGCGCCGCTCGGCCAGCCGCGACGCGAAGCCGTCGGACACCGCGACGTCGACCAGCGCGCGCGTCACCAGCGCCTCGCGCGCGCCGGGCGGCGGCGATTTCAGCTCGAGGTGGTACTGGAAGCGGCGGCGGAACGCCGGGTCGATCTGCTCGATGCGGTTGGTGACCCAGATCACCGGCACCGGGTTGGTCTCGAGGATCTGGTTGACCCAGGCCTTGCCGCTGACGCTGCCCGACAGCGCGCCGTCGCCGGTGTCCATGCGCGCCATCAGCTGCGCGGCATCGGTGGAGATCGGCGGGAACACGTCTTCGACCTCGTCGAACAGCAGCGCGACGCGGTTGCCGCCCTTCAGGAACACCTGGCTGATCTGCAGCGAGCGGTAGCGGTCGCGGCCCGACAGCGAGTTGCCGTCGCGGTCGGCATATTCCACCTCGTACAGCTCGAGCCCGGCGGCCTGCGCCGCCACCTTGGCGAGCTCGGTCTTGCCGGTGCCCGGCGGGCCGTACAGCAGCACGTTGACGCCCGGTTCCTTGCGCGCCACCGCGTTGCGCAGCAGCGCGGTCAGCACGCGCTGGTCTTCGCCGACGTAGTGGAAGTCGCCGGGCAACAACTCGCTGCGCGCGGCCGGCCGCGTGAACACCGCCATCAGGTCGGACGGCCCGGCGTAGTGCCGCATCAGCACCGGCGGCAGCTGCTCGCTGACCTTCATCAGGTCGGCCAGGTCGGTGATGTTGTGCTCGGAGATCAGGTTCTCGACCATGCCGATGCGTTCGAGCCGCGAGCCGGCGCGCAGCGCCTCGGCCACCTCCTGCTCGTTGACGCCGGCCACCGCGGCAATGGCCGCATAGGCCTCCTGCGCGTTCGACACCTTGAACTCGACCAGCAGCCCGCGCAGATCGCGCTGGTAGCGCGCGAGCGTGCCGTACAGCAGCAGCGCGCGCTCGGCCGGGTTCAGCTGCAGCAGGCCGGCCAGCGCGTCGATGTTCTTCTCGACCAGCGTCGATTCCTTCTTCAGGCTGCGGTCCAGCCAGTCGGCGGTGGCGCCGAGCACGGCCAGCAGGTCTTTCGGCGCGTCCTTGATGTACTCGTCGATGTAGAAGAACAGCGTGCCTTCCTCGTACGGGCCGCGCCAGGCACCGTGGCGCAGCATGAAGGCCTCGTCGGCCAGCGCCTCGTGCCCGCGCCAGTGCTCGTTACCCTTGCAGCGCATCTTCAGGAAGCCGCGCAACCGCGCCAGCACGCTGGCCGGCCACACCAGGTGGCGCCCTGTCAGCGACAGCAGGCTGTTCCAGTCGCGCCGCAGGTTGAAGCGGCCGGCGTGGCGCACGGTGAGCGTCAGCACGAACTGCGAGCACATGCGGTCGAGCACCGGCGCTTCTTTCAGGCCGGGCGACAGCAGCATGCGCGCTTCGAGCTGGCGGGTCGCCATGGATCCTCCTGCGATCCATCTTGGCGCAGCAGGCGCTGCGCGGCAAGCCCCATCGGCTTTACAAAGCTGTCAACGCCCGGTCAATGGAGAACCAGCGGGTGCTGCATCAGCGACGAGAAGCGCTCCAGGTAGTCGTCCATCTCCTCCTCGGACGGCGAGGTCTCGATCAGTGCCTCGACGCCCTGCTTGAAGCTTTCGGCGAGCGCGCCCTCGATGAAGATTTCCTTGCGCGCGAACTTGTCGACGATCTCGTAGCCGCCGCGCATCAGCGATTCCTCGCGCACGGCGCTGGCACCCTGCGAGCCGTCGAATTGCACGACGACGAAGTTTTCCGAGTTGTAGAGCATGTGCATGAGGGCTCTCCTTCGACAGCAGGTGGTGGGCGCCGGGCGGTTTTCAAGTTGGGCGCCGTGCCGGTCAGGACGCCAGTTGCATCTCTTGCAGCACCATGTCGAGCACGTCGCTCTGCCCGTCGGTGCTTTGCCGGTAGCGCACCGGCAGGAAGTGCCGCGCCGGGTCCATCCAGACCTCGATGCGCGAGTCATAGGGTTTGCGCGGTTCGCGCAGCAGGCGCCAGGTGGGGGTCGGCTGGTCCTGGATGGTCAGCGTCTGCGGGCCCTGCACGACCAGGTGCCAGACCTCGCCTTCGCCGCGCGCGCCGGCGACGAAGAAGGACAGGCGGTCGCCCGTCACCGGCGTGCTGCCGCGCGCCGCCAGCGCCGCGCTCAGCTGGATCAGCCAGCTCAGCCGGTCTTGCGCGCCGGGCACCAGCGGGTATTCGGTGCTCGGGCCGGAGAAGCTGATCTTGCCGGCATTGCGCTGGAAATTCGCCGCCTGCAGCGGCTTGCCACGGCGCTCGTCGGTGAAGCGCAGCGGCGCAAGCCCGGCCTTGTCGAGGCGGCCCTGGCTGGCCCAGGTGAAGACACGGAAGCCGGCCACGCTGCCCTCCAGCCGCGTCTGGTACTGGCCGTTGGCCGTCTGCCACTGCAACTCGCCGCGCCCGCTGAAGCCGCTGCGGCGCAGGTCGTAGCGCAGCACGGCCGATGGCGGCAGCAATGTCGGATAGACGGGCGGTTCTTCCGCATCGGCCGGTGCCGGCCGGGCCGGGCTGCTGGCGGCGGCCACGACGACCGGCGCGATGTCGGCGGCAGGGCGGGCGCTGCGCAC